>JAZDIW010000205.1:0-9739 GCA_043804575.1 bacterium | reverse complement strand
TCTTTCACCCATTGCACGATTAGCGGCAACTCGGCAATTATCAGTGACGGCGGGGTGTCTTGCATACAGGTTTCTTCGCTGACATTCACGAATTGCACGATCAGCAACAACTCAGCAAGTGACCGTGGTGGTGGTGTTCGTTGTTATTTTTCCTCGCCGACCTTCACCAATTGCACCATCAGCAATAACATGGCAGGTTCTCATGGCGGCGGGTTCTATTGTATGGAAATTTCGGATCCGACTTTCACCGATTGCGTATTCCAAAATAACGAGGCAAATTACGGTGGCGGACTGTCTTTCATCTCTTCATCGGCGACCTTCACGAATTGTGTCATCAGCAGCAATAATGCAACAGGCAACGATGGCGGCGGGATGATTCTAAATGCGTCCACTGCGACCTTGACCAACTGCATCATCAGTAACAACACATCAGGCGATGACGGCGGCGGGGTGCATTGCTGGGGAGGATCGCAAACTTTCACAAATTGCACGATCAGCGGCAATACGGCGACCACCCGTGGCGGCGGGATTTCTTGTCAAGGTAGTTCTTCGCCGACCCTCACCGATTGCGCTATCACCAGCAACTCTTCTCATAGCGATGGCGGCGGGGTGTACTGCTATTCTTCTTCGCCGAATCTCACCGATTGCACGATCAGGAGCAATTCGTCGGATGCCTATAATGGTGGGGGTTTGTATTGCCAGTATTCATCACCGACCCTCGCCCATTGCACGATAGACAGCAACTATGCCCAACGCGACGGCGGAGGATTGAATTTCTCCTATGGCTCCTCACCGACGGTTACCGATTGCATCATCCGTGATAACACCGCTAATTCTGAAGGCGGAGGAATGTATTGCTACGAGTCTGCACCGATGTCTACAAACTGTACCTTCAGCAGCAACATATCCCATACTCACGGTGGTGGGGCGTATTGCTACGAAGCTTCACCAACTTTTGCCAATTGCGTTTTCAACAACAACTCATGCAGCTTCGGCGGAGGCGGTTTGGGAATAGCTTATGGTTCACCAACAATTACCCGATGTACCATCAGTGAAAACTCGGCGGGCGACGACGGTGGCGGTATGACATGCATATTTTCTTCGCCGATTATCACCAGCACCGTTGTTGCTTTTTCTGACAACAAGGGAATCTGGTTTGATGATGGTGCTGGAAGTCAGTTCAGGTACTGTGATATTTACGGTAACGGTGGAGGGGATATTGCCTTTGAGAGTAATGATCCATCGAATGGACCACCCGGCATCGGTCAGCTTGTGACTACGAATGTCAATGACGATTCATGCGATGTCTATTTCAACATTCTTTTGGATCCGATGTTTGTGGACACAATGGCGAGCGATTATCATCTCCTGGATGGCTCTCCCTGTATTGATGCCGGTGATCCGTCCTTGCTGCCGGACCCTGACGGCACGATTGTTGAAATCGGAGCGTTCTACTTCCCGCAAACGCCGCCTTCGTATACGCTGTCGCCGGACTCGCTCGATTTTGGCGAGGTGCTCTATCGTAGGGATTCCACTTTGAGTTTTTGGATTCATAATCTGGGTCAGAGTATATTGTACGCTGCAGGAATTCGAGTGACGGATACACTCATCTTTCACGCGAATCCGACCTCCGCGCAAATTCCACCACAAGACAGCGTCGAAATCGAACTCACCTTCACGCCGCGGCGAGACATTTCCTACTTGGACAGCGTTCAGATTTCCTTCGCAGCACTCGACGAAGTGGAAACCGTCGTTGTTCAAGGAACAGGATTCTACGATTGCCATGTATTGGATGGACCCATCAGTGGAACGCTGTCTCTCGATTGCAGCCCATACTATGTCGCGGGCAATGTGACAATTGAAGATGGAGATACCCTCACGATTGAAGCAGGCGTTGAAGTAATTTTCGATTGGCATTGTCAATTCATCGTCAATGGTCTGCTCGTGGCAATGGGAACCGAACAGGATTCGATATACTTCACCTGTGACACTCTATTCAACCCCGACCATTGGGGAGGTATCCGTTTCGTCGATGCTCACGATTCGTGCCGTTTGGACTATTGCGTGATTGAAAAGGGCAAAGCGGAAGGGGAGGACTCGGGCAATGAAGGTGGCGGAGTCTTTTGTGAGAGTTCCTCACCGACTTTTGCCCATTGCAGAATCAGCGATAACCGGGCTCACAACGCCGGCGCTGGAATCTATTGCCACAGTCAATCCTCGGCAACCTTCACCCATTGTTCGATCCTCCGCAACGCGTCCGATAGCTATGGCGGTGGAGTCTACTGCGCGTTCTCCTCCCTCAGCTTTGCGAATTGTACCATTTCGGGCAACACGGCATCTGACTTTGGTGCCGGCGTGCATTGTTCAAATGCTTCACCAACCTTTGTGGATTGCAACATCAGTAACAACTCGCTGGGTTCCGGCGGGGGGATCGATCTCTTTGGCACTTCCTGCAGGCCGACCTTCATCGGTTGCACGATCAGCGGCAATTCCGTGACTTATCGCGGTGGTGGATTGTACTGTCATGACGGCGCGTCAGCGACCTTCGACAGTTGCACCATCAGCGGCAACTCCGCGGACGAAGGTGGGGGAGCATATCTTCTCAATTCCTCGTCAACTTTCATTCATTGCACCATGAACGATAACATGGCAGACTACGCCGCCGGGGTGTATTGTTTCTCATCGGTGGACACATTTACCCATTGCACCATTACAGGAAATTCGGCAGAAGAAGATGGTGGCGGCGTCTATTGCCGGCAGGCGTCGCCGGTCTTCAACAGCACGATTATCTCATTTTCTGATGGGGATGGAATCTATTTCCGAGCCAGTTCGGCAAGCGTATTCGAATACTGCGATATCTCTGGCAACAGCGACGGGGATATTATTTTCGAGAATGACAATCCATCCAATGGTCCGGCAGGTATTGGCGAGCTTATGACAACGAATTTCAACAACGATTCCTGTGACACGTACTACAATATTTTCCTGAATCCCATGTTCATTGACACCGCGGCAAACAATTATCATCTTCTGGCAAGTTCGCCTTGCATTGATGCAGGCGATCCAACTTTGCCTCTTGATCCCGATAGCACGATTGCCGACATCGGCGCGTTCTACTTTCATGGCCATGCACCCCTGCCATTTGACCTGCTTTCTCCCGCCAATGGAGATACCGTGGATACTTTGGATGTCACACTGGATTGGGCGGCGAGCAGCGATCCCGATCCGGGAGACAGCATCGCTTTCTATCGCGCTTATCTGGCACTCGATTCTGCTTTCACCACCGAACTTGACAGTCAAGATGTGAGCGCAACCGAGCTGGACTGGGAAGGCCTCGTAGATGGCCAGACTTACTGGTGGCGAGTGAAAGCCTTCGATACGCAGGGAAACGGAATCTTTTCCAATCAAATTTGGACATTTTACATCAGGACTTCCGCAATCTCCGGCGATGGCATGTTGCTTCCTCGTGAATATGCCCTGTACCAAAATTATCCGAATCCTTTCAATCCGACGACGGTGATTCGTTATGATATGAAGCAGACCGGACCTGTCACGGTAAAAGTCTTCGATATTCTGGGCCGAGAGCCGGCCACACTCGTTTCAGGGACCGTTCCGGCGGGTTCGCACACGATCACTTGGGATGCGTCCCATTTGCCCTCGGGGCTCTATCTTTGCCGGATGGAAGCGGCAGGATTCGTGCAGACGAGGAAGTTGATGTTGGTGAAGTAGTTTCCGGACAGGTTGAGAACCTGGCTCGGTGGAAAATTCGCCAAGTGAGTGACACATCCTCAACGGCAGAAGAAACAGTTAGGAACAGGTCGCAGGGAGGTAGTGCCGCACGGCAGTGCGCTTGGGTCGGGTGTAAGCGGCCAACACCGCACTTTGCCGGGCGGGTGAGGGCACCCGCCACGGCGAGATTCATAAGCTGAGCGGTTCGTGCAAATTCGGAGGAAAGCGATGCGACGTATAATGATTCTCGTTGTGCTCATAGCCTTTGCCATGAGCGCGGCGGCGCAGACTTTTCAGGATTTCTTGGATCGGGTCAATTCGGCGCCCGACTCTCTGCGAGGAGCCATTGTGGACAGCTTCATGAATGCCGCGGGCTCGTTTCCCCATATTGAGGGGAACACGCTGACACATTTCATCTATCGCACAGCGGCGAATTCCGCGACCGTCCCGGGCGATGCGAATAATTGGAATACGGCGGCGTTCGTGATGATACGAATTTCCGCAACGGATTTCTGGTATTACTCGCGCGAATTCGAATCCGACGCGCGGCTCGACTATAAATTTTTCCTCAACGGCTCTGCTTGGATTTTGGATCCGCTAAATCCCTATACTTGCATCGGCGGATTCGGGCCGAACTCGGAGCTGCGCATGCCGCAGTATGTGATGCCGCCAGAAATCGCAGAGTATCCTCAGATGCCGCACGGCACGCTGCACGATACTCTTTTCTACAGCTCGAATATGCACAACTCGCGCACGGTGAGAGTCTACACGCCCGCGGGCTACGAAGAATCGAGCGAGCCGTATCCGGTGGTTCTCGTGCATGATGGGCTGGAGTATGTGTCGCTCGCCAAGATGGATAATGTGCTGGACTACCTCATCGCTCATCAGCGCATCCGACCGATGATTTCCGTGTTCGTTCCGCCTGTGGACCGCACACGGGAATACGCGGGCGATTTGATGGACGAGTTCACGGCGTTCATTGTACAGGAACTCTTTCCGTGGTTGGACGCGCGTTATCGCACGCTGACGGATGCACAGAATCGCGCGACTTTAGGCGCGTCGAATGGCGGCAATATTGCGCTGTGGCTGGGGATAGAGCATCCCGAAGTTTTCGGCAACATCGCCGCGCAATCGAGCAATGTGATTACTTCCGTCTCGAATCGTCTGCAGGTGGATCCGCAGCTTGCATTGCGGTTCCACCTCGATTTGGGCACCTACGATATTCCTGCACTGATTCCGCTGGTTCGCAATTTGGTGCAGATTCTCCAGCAGCGCAACTACGACTACCGCCACTGCGAATATCACGAGGGGCACAGTTGGGGCAATTGGCGTGCGCACATTGACAATGCGCTCGAGATGTTTTTCCCCGGAGATTCGGCAACGGCCGTGTCCATCTCACCCCTGCCGGAACTCTTTCGAGTGCTTCGCAGCTACCCGAACCCCTTCAATGCGACGACCACGATTTCATTCACGCTGTCCGAACCGCAGAAGGTTCGTCTGGAGGTTTTTGATGTGCAAGGGAGACTCGTGGCGACACTGGTGGACAGCCCGATGACGGCAGGCGCGCACGAAGTGGCGTTTGACGGGCGCGAGCTCAGCTCCGGCACCTACTTCTGCCGACTGACCAGCGGGCCGGATATGCTGACGCAAAAGATGACGCTGTTGAAATAGCGGCCTTTTGATATAGAGGAAATGAAGCGAGAAGGTTAGGATGAAGAAGGTTTTGGAGATTTGTGTCGTCTTGTTTGCGTTGGTTTGCGCAGTCTTGGCATCAGCGAATGCGCAGCCTGAGATGGTGAAGAATGTGATTGTCATGATTTCAGATGGATGCGGCATCAATCATATCCTTGCGACGAACTATTGGCACGAGGCGAGCCAAGTCTATCAGACTTTTCCGGTGCAGCTTTTTATGAGCACCTACTCTCAGGATGACATTGACAAGACCGCACCCGAGCCTCCCTATGACCCGGCGAAAGCTTGGGCGGATTTCGGATACCTGCTGCTTCGCCCGACCGATTCCGCTTCGGCGGCGACGGCAATGTCCACGGGCGTCAAAACCTACGATACACGCATCAATATCGGGCCGACCGGAGACACGCTGTTCACCGTCGCGCAGCGCGCCACCCAGCTCGGCAAATCCACGGGTGTGGTGACGAGCGTTCAATGGAGCCATGCGACACCGGCGGGCTTCGTGGCGCACAATATCTCGCGCAGCGATTATGTGCAAATTGCGCAGGAAATGCTGGCCAGCGACCTCGATGTCATCATGGGTTGCGGACATCCTTACTTCAACGACAACCATATGCCCGTCACACCGTCGGAGTCCAAAGATTGGAAATATGTGGGCGGGCAAGCGCAATGGGATTCGCTAATCAACGGACAAACGGATTGGGAACTTATTGAAGGCCGCGCCGAGTTCTTGGCGCTGATGAATCGTCCCAATCCGCCGGCGCGCGTCTGCGGGACAGCCGAATGCCGCACGTCGCTGCAGGAAGCTCGCAGTCGGGCTGCCGGTGAAGGTGCGAACTTGCCGGCTCTCCCCTACTCGGCTCCGCGAAATGATGTGCCGACTTTGGAGGAGATGACCCGCGCGGCGCTGAACGTGCTCGATGAGAATCCGCGGGGTTTCTTCCTGATGGTGGAAGGAGGTGCGGTGGATCGGGCCGGTCACGACAATATGCTCAATCGTTGCATTGAAGAACAAACGGAATTCAATGAAGCTATCGAGGCGGTTGTCGAATGGGTGGAGACGAACAGCCATTGGAATGAGACTCTATTGATTGTGACCAGTGACCATGAAACGGGCTATTTGTGGGGGCCGGGCTCAGGGGAGCCAAATAGTTTCGTCGAGATGATTGACAACGGCGCAGGCAATCTTCCCGGTGGGCACTATTACACCACGCATCACTCGAACAGCCTAGTTCCCCTTTTCGCCAAGGGTGCAAGCAGCCGCTCGTTCGATCTCCTTGCCAATGAATTCGATCCTGTGCGCGGTGCCTACATTGACAACACCGAAATCGGAACTTTGCTTTTCAGCTATTATCGTGAGAATTTGGCAGCGAGACTGAGCGGATTTCAAGTGATTGCTTACTGCGATAGCGTCGTCATTCGTTGGGCGACCTCTTTCGAGAGAAACAACGACCGTTTTGAGATGGAACGCGACGGAGTTGTCGCCGCCGCCGTGAAAGCGGACAACCGGCCTATGGGAAGCAGTTATTGCTGGGTGGATTCCTCCGTGCGAAGCGGTGCAAGCTACTCGTATTCGCTCTATTCCACGAATATCGGCGGCGTTCGCGAGCGTTTGACCCGTGAGACGGCTACGGTTGGAGGAGCGGAGACTGCAGCCATCTCCACTTACGCACTCTACGGGAATTGGCCGAATCCATTCAACACGAAGACGAAGCTCTGTTATGATGTGACGCCACAGGGCGAGGTGCGTCTGATGATTCTCGATTTGTTGGGGCGTTCTGTCGCCACGCTCGCCAATGGACTTCATGATGTCGGTCGCTATGAAGTCACTTGGGAGCCGGCTGATTTGCCGTCGGGCGTTTATGTATGTCGCATGGAAGCGCCGGGATTTGTGCAGACGAGGAAGATGTTGCTGGTGAAGTAGCATTCCGGGCAGGTCAGGGGACCTGCCTCGGCGTATTCTGGACACCGCACGCGCCGCATGCGAGGTAGTGCCGCACGGCAGTGCGCTTGAGTCGGCTGGAAGCAGCTGACAATGCTGAGATGCCATTGCGGGTCTGGAGACCCACAACGGCGAGAAAGTGCCGCACGGCAGTGCGCTTGGGTCGGCGGCAAGCAGCCGACAATGCTGAGATGCCATTGCGGGTCTGGAGACCCAAGGGCGGCGAGAAGGATTCAGATTCGCCATCGTAACAAAACCTTTGTGGAGGGATTCTCTTGACGAAAATCTATTTTGCACTCGGCATTCATAATCATCAGCCCGTGGGGAATTTTGACCATGTGTTCGAGGAGGCGTATGAGCGCGCGTATCGGCCGTTCCTCGAAATCATGGCACGGCATCCGGGCGTGAAATTCTCACTTCATACTTCGGGATGCCTTTTTGAATGGTTCGAGAAACACAAGCCTGCCTATTTTGACCTCGTCGGCAAACTTGTCGAGCGCGGGCAAGTCGAGCTGCTCGGCGGCGCCTTCTATGAGCCGATTTTGTGCATCCTGCCTGAAGAGGACGCGCTGGCACAAATTGAAATCATGCGCGACTACTTGAAGAAGCGGTTTGGCGCCGAGGTGCGCGGCGCGTGGCTGGCCGAGCGCGTCTGGGAACCACATTTGGCGAGCATTCTGGCAAAGAGCGGAATCAAGTATCTTCCACTTGACGATTATCATTTCCTTTCGGGCGGATTGAGACTGGAAGAGCTTACTGGATACTACCTGACGGAAGCCCAAAGCGCGCCCGTGGGACTTTTTCCGATTCATCAGAAGCTTCGCTATTCGATTCCCTTCAAAGAACCCTCCGAGACTCTCGATTATTTTCGACAATTCACAGACAAAGTCGAGCGGCCGCTTCTCTGCATGGCGGATGACGGAGAGAAATTCGGCCTGTGGCCCAAGACCTACGAATGGGTCTATGAGAAGGGATGGCTCGAACGCTTCTGCGTCGCCCTCGAGGAGAACAGCGATTGGGTGGAAATCATGTCGCTCGGTGAAGCGTTTGACAGAGTCAAACCGCTTGGGCGCACTTACTTGCCGACTTGCTCCTATTTCGAGATGGGCGAGTGGGTGTTGCCCGCGAAAGCAGGCCTCGAGTTTGAGAAGTTTGTTCATGAATTCGAGAAGCGCGAGGATTTCGAGTCGCTGCGCCCGTTTTTGAAAGGAGGATTTTGGCGATACTTTTTGGCGAAATATGATGAGGCGAATCTGTTGCACAAGAAAATGCTTCATGTGAGCGGCAAGTTCGCTCGCCTATCGCCAAAGAAGAAAACGGAAGAACAGCAACGCGCACTCTTACGCGGGCAATGCAATTGTCCCTATTGGCATGGCATTTTCGGCGGACTCTATTTGCCGCACTTGCGTCATGCCGTTTGGAAAGAGCTTCTCACGGCTGAGAAACTCATTGACGATGCAGCGCACAGGACTGCAACATGGACACAAATCTCACAGTCTGATTTTGATGGCGATGGGAATGACGAAATTCTCATGGAGAGCGCGCCTTTCAATGTTTATCTCGCGCCGACGCGAGGCGGAATGCTCTTCGAACTCGATTCACGGGAGCGGAGCTATCCATTCTTGAACACACTGACGCGGCGAGCGGAGAGTTATCACGCACGACTTGCGCAGGCCGCTTCTCAAGCCAGCGAGGGCGCTTCGATTCACGAGCAGGTTTTGTCGAAAGAAGCGAACATCGCCGGGCATCTGCATCTTGATTTCTATCCGCGCCGCGCACTGCTGGATCACTTTCTTCCGTGGGAGCTTTCGGTGGAGGATTTCCGCGATGCGAATTTCCGCGAACTCGGCGGTTTTTTACAGGCGAGATATGAAGTCCGAGAGACAGGTCGCGATTTCGTGACGCTCGCATGCCGAGGACACGTGATGGACAATGAAATCGAGCTGACGAAGCATCTTCGCTTGATCGCGCCCAAAAAAGCATTGCATATTTCGTATCGCATAGCCAATCTCTCCGACCGTCCTCTGAAAATCCCCTTTGGGATTGAATGGAATTTGGCCTTTCTTTCCGGCAATTCGCCGCAGCATCATGTTTCGATTCCGGGCACGGATGTTCAGAAGCGTCCATTGGCGGAGGTTGCGCGGCATCCGAAAGTCCGCGAAATCTTCCTTGCCGATGAGAATGAGCAGACGACGATTTCATTTGCATTCAAGAAAGCAACCGAGATCTGGCGATGCCCTATCGAGAGCGTTTCCATTTCCGAGGGTGGATTTGAACGCGTCTTTCAGAGCGTCGCGCTCCTTTTTCGATGGGAGTTGTCCATCGAAGCGAGGAGTGAATGGGAGAAAACCTTCGAGTGTCGCCTCGGCGGATCATAGC
>JAZDIW010000204.1:0-6170 GCA_043804575.1 bacterium | reverse complement strand
ATGGATTCACGCCGACTGCCGCGATTTCCGACTTGATAGAAAGTTCAAAACGATTATTTTCCCATCTAATTCAATCGCGGTTCTCTACGATTTAGAAAGCATTGAAGCCTGTCTTTCTTGCGTTCGAAACCATTTGAGTGATGATGGCAGATTTATTATTCATTATTTCAATACGCGCTTTGATTACCTAACAAGAGATCCAACCGAACGCTTTCCGGTCGCCGAATACCCGGACCCGGACGGCAAAGGGCAGCTTGTCGTGACGGAAAGCAATATCTACGACACCGCCAATCAGATAAACCATATCAGATGGTTCTACAAGTTTGAAAATCAAGCTGAAGAGCATGTCGAAGAGCTGAACATGCGAATCTTCTTCCCGCAGGAACTTGACGCACTTCTGCATTACAACGGCTTCGCGATTGACGCCAAATATGGCGACTACGATGAGACACCTTTCGAGTCCACTTCCCTGCGACAGCTCATCGTCTGCCGCAAACGCGGATAGCTCAGTATGGCTGCGGAAGAGCGAGGTCGTCATCTCAAGATCAAACGCAACAGGAAACATCACATGGGAAAAACAGCCACGATAGCGCTCAGTTGGGCAATTTTTGCCTCTTCTCTATGGGCCCAACCCTTCCAATGGGAAACATTCACTTCGACCTCGGACGTGAGAGACATCGAGAGCGTAAATGGAAGTCTGTGGGCGGTGACGAGCGGAGGTCTTGTTCAGTTTGCTCCGGCGAGCGGCCTGTTTGAGGTGTACACGAATACGCGAGGCCTCTCGAGCAATCGCGCGGTGGCCGTCGGAGCGGACCGTTGGGGAGGAATCTGGGTGGGTCTGGAGGATCGCAGGCTCAATCGTCTCGACACGGAAACGGGACGCGTGGAAGTTCTGCCCGATTTGCAGGGGGAGGTCTTTTCGATTACCGACATTATTTGCTGGGAAGATTTCGTCTACGTCGCCAGTGATGTGGGCGCGTATCGGTTCGCTTATTATGAAACGGTCGGGGGATTTCGCGTTCAAGAGAGCTACAGCAAACTTGGCCAGCTTTCGCCGCGAACCGAGGTGCGTCGGTTGGCCGTCGCCGACGGCTATTTGTGGGCGGCGACGCCCTATGGACTTGCGCGAGCGAGTCTCGACCAAGCGACGCTCGTGCCTCCCAGTGCGTGGGAAAATATCACGGTGGCGAATGGATTGCCCAGCAACGATGTGCGAGCCATCACGGCGGCGCCCGAGGGAGGCATTTGGATAGGAACGGCGCTGGGAGCTGTTCGTTGGTTTGATGGTAATTTCGTAGGGCGCAGCGATTTCGGTGCGCTTCGAGATTTCGCCGTTGTCAACGATACAGCATATGCCGTGACTTCATTGCGCGTGTATCAGTTTGACGGCGCTTCGGGCTGGCGCGTCATAGGCAATCCGATTCCCTTCAGCATTCGGCGTCTGGCCGCGGCATCGAACGGTGAAAGCGAGCAGATTCTATGGGGAGCCGTGCAAGACGCCGGCGACAAAAGCGGCGGCATCTCCGCATTCATCGGCGGCGAATGGATGCAGCCTCTTCGAGCGGAAGGGCCTAACGGAAATGACATATCGGCGTTAGCCATGGATGCGGCTGGAAAGCTGTGGGTCGGGACCAAGGGCACACGAGGAGGCGCGTCAGTCTATGCCGATGGGCAGTGGACGAACTACGGGCGGTCGTCGCAATTTTCCGCGCCTTTCTTCGGCGCGGAAGTGCGCGCTTTCGCGTTTGACGATTTCGGCGCAACTTGGGTCAGCACGCACGGGCAGGGAATAGGATGGTTTCGAGGCGATTCGATTCGCATTTTCAATTCGCACGATTCGACGGGCTCTCGTGTGACGGGGATTTCGGGCGCTCCGGCGTTTTGTCTGGTGAATGCAATCGTCAAGGATGTCGGTGGCAATTTGTGGCTGACGAATCGGCTGTCCACGCGAAACGCTCCGCTTCTGCGTATCGCGCGCGAATGGATCGCGGCGGGCGGCCCGGACGACCCTTGGATGGACTATGTCAATGCCAATCCGCGCGGCCCAACAGAAGTCGAGCAGCTCTTCATTGACGGTTTCGACAGAAAATGGCTCGGAGGCTCGCCGGATGGAAGCGGCACTCATATTTTGGATGATCGCGGCACACCGCTGGATACCGTCGGGGATCGCTGGTCCTTTTTTGTCCCAGATGAGAAGACGGATCCAACTTTCTGCTTTGATGATGTGGACAGGTATTCAAAGTGCTGGGCAGTGGATGCGCAAGGCTACTTATGGATCGGAACCATCAACGGCGTCTATTACACCCCGATGGGAATTCCACAGGATGTGGCGCAGTTGCAGTTCATGTGTCTCTATCCCCGGCCTCTCGGAACGCAAGTCTTCGCGATTCATGTGGACGCGGAGGACAACAAATGGTTCGGTACCGATGGCGGCGTTTCCGTGATGGACCGTGATTTCAATTGGATTCATTATTTCCGAACCGCCGATGATGTGCTCTATCCTTCGGGTATCATTTCCAATTATGTGACGGCGATTACTTCCAATCCGGCGACGGGCGAGGTATGGATCGGCACTCCGGATGGATTGTCACGATTGAAGACTCCCTACCAGCAGACGGGGGGCGAGCTGGGCGAAATCGAGCCTTATCCCAATCCTTTCCGCGTGGGGCAGCAGCGCATGTATGTCCAGGACATGGGAGTTTTCGATGAGCTGAGGATCTTCACGCTGAGCGGACGGCGGGTGCGTACGCTTTCTTGGCGCGACATGATTACGCCGGGCATCGGCTGGGACGGTCGAAACAGCGAGGGCAAGCTCGTTTCCAGTGGCGTTTACATTCTCGTTTGCTACACCCACGACGGAAAAACGGCGCGGGGGAAAGTCGCCGTGCTCGCCGAATGAAGGCCATCTATGCTGCGCAGACTTCTGATTCAAGATTACATTCTTATTGCGCGAGCGGAGTTCGAACCTGGCCGCGGTTTCTGCGTTTTTACCGGCGAGACCGGCGCGGGCAAATCCATGGTGCTGGGTGCGTTGGCGGTTTTGGTGGGAGAGAAATTTCCCTCGCAGCCGGTCAGACCGACGGCAAAAAAAGCCATCATTGAAGGCGAATTCGACTTCCCTGCGGATATGGAACTGCGAGCGTTATTCGCCGCGAATGAACTTGAGGCGGGTGACGAAGGGCTGCTTTTGCGACGAGAGATTGCGCCGGGCGGTCGCGCGCGCTGTTTCGTCAATGATGAACCCGTGCCGCTCGAGGTGTTGCAGGCGATTGGAGAGCATTTGGTGGATTTGCACGGGCAGCATGAACAACAGGCGCTGCTCAGGCGCGTGCGCCACCTCGATTTCTTCGATGCCTATGCCGATGCGCTTGCCCTGCGCTCGGAAGTTGCGTATCTTTATAGAGAGTATGCCAGGTTGAGGACGGAGTTCGAGAGGCGGCAGCGGCTTCAGGAAGAACGGCGGCGCGACGAAGGATTGCTGCGATTCCAACTGACGGAAATCGAGCGACTGGGCCTGCGCGAGAGTGAGGAAGAGGAACTGGAGATGGAGATTAGGCGGCTCGAAAATGCCGAGAAATTAGCCGAGGCGACGCACGCGGCGTGGGCGGCGATTTCCGATGGTGACTGCGCGGCGACGGTGCAGCTTAAGCATGCCCGCGAAATCCTGACTTCCATCAAAGAAGTGGATGCCCAGCTTGGTAGTCTGGCCGCGGAAATCGAAGAGCTCGAAGCGCAGCTCAAGGAGGTGGGGAAGCTCGCGCGCGACCGCCATCTTTCCGTAACTTATGACCCGGAGAGGCTCGAGGCGCTGCGCGAGCGGCGAAGCGCGCTGGCGGTCTTGAAACGCAAATACGGCCTCTCGAGCGGCGAGCTCTTGCGTCGAGCCGAGCAGTGGCGGCAGGTGCTTTCGGACAGCGATTCCCTCGAAGGCGACATCGAGCGCGTGGAGCAAGAGATGCGGGCGGCGCGAGTGGCTCTTCGAGCCAAAGCGTTGGAGCTATCCGGAAAGCGCCGTGCGAAAAAAGAGGATTTTGAAGCCGAGGTGGAGAAGCAGCTTTCGCAGCTCGGGCTGGGAAATGCGAGCTTTGAGCTGAGCTTCGAATCCGTTGACGCCGAGGACGCGAGCAGTATCAGTGCCAAGGGAATAGACAGAACTGAATTCTATTTTTCGGCCAATCCCGGGCGCGAGGCAAAACCGCTTGTGGAAGTCGCCTCGGGCGGAGAATCGTCGCGCATTATGCTTGCGCTAAAGGGCGTCCTGGCCGACAAGCTCGAGCCCGTGACGCTCGTCTTCGACGAGATTGACATCGGCATTTCAGGCCGGATGGCCGAGCGTGTGGGGGAGGCGCTGCGCTCGTTGGCTCGGCGGCACCAAGTGCTGGCGATTACGCACCTGCCGCAAATCGCGAGCCGTGCGAACCGGCATTTCACCGTTGCCAAGCGCAGCTTGCGCAAGGAAACGCTTACCGAGGTGCGGCTGCTATCATCAAGTGAGCGAGTGCAAGAGTTGGCCCTGCTCTTGGGCGGCTCAAAAGTGACGCCGAAGATTGTGGCGACCGCGCAGGAATTGCTGAAAAGGGGACGGGAAGCCTACAGATAATCATAGCGGGAATTCGGGATCAGGGATCCGGCTCGGAGGAAACATCTTCTGAGACTCATTTCGTCGAAGATAAATTGTCCAATATCGCACGCAATTCTGTAAGGAGAATCACTCCATGAAACTCTCAAAGCTATCCATTTCTCTTCTGCTTGCCATGATCTTTTGCACCTTTTCGACTCAGGCTCAAATTGTAATCACCTCCGGCGACATTCCAAACACCATCGGGTATCGCTATTCTCAGTCGTGTAGCGACTTCACGACGACGGTGAATCCGGGTTCCGCAGGTCCGAATCAGACTTGGGATTTGCGGGGAATTCCGGTTTCGGTTTCGGCGAATCTTGAAATTGTGGATCGCTCCAGCACGCCAAATCCCACTTGGTTTCCGCTGGCGAACCTGATCACCAAGGCGACGGGCGAGGGAGAGTACACGGCAAGCTATTCTTACGAATTGCTGACCAGCCAAATGCTGAAGAATTTGGGAATGGCCTTCGCCGTGCCCGAAAGTTCCTACGCTGTGGAATGGACCAACGAGCCTCCCTTCGCGACTTTTCCCGTCGAGTATCAAGATAGTTGGATGACTCGGCTCTACTATGAACAGAGCTTCATGGGCTTCACCATGACCGTGACGGACACCAATTGGATCACGATGGATGGATGGGGCACGGCCATCATTGATGAAGGGGGTTCCTACTCCTGCCTCCGTGCGAAGGGACATCATCACACTGTCACGACGGTCAACGGCTTTCCCACATCGGATGTTTGGACTTGGAGTTATTCCTGGTGGACTTCAGGTCATGGGCAAGTGGCCGCGATGGAGTCCGATCCGGATGCCGATGAGAATTTCACTCAAGGAATGTTTTGTCGCACGGGTGTGGTTTCAGACGCCGAGCCGGTGCAAATCGTGCCGCTGGCTTTCGAGCTTCAGAGCCCTTATCCGAATCCCTTCAATCCGGAGACCGTGATTCCCTATTCCGTCAACGCACTGACGGATATGGAGCTCGCCGTCTATAATGCGCTGGGTCAGAAGGTTCGAACGCTGGTGCAAGGCCGAACAGCTCCGGGGAGCTATTCCGTGATTTGGAACGGTGTGGACGATGCGGGCAATTCCGTGGGCACCGGTGTCTATTATTGTCGCCTTCTGAGTCCTCAGGGCAACTCGCCCGCGCAGAGGCTGGTGTTGCTCCGGTAGATCTTTGGGGTCATTGCCCGCCGTTGTGGCTCTCCAGAGCCGCAATGGCGCAGTCGTATACGCCGGACGGTCTGTAGATCTACCACGGTGATTGGATAATGGGCTTTTAGTGAGAGATTCCATGGCAAGACATAGCCTCAGAGTCGTTGCCGTTTGTTTGTCTATTTTCTTTCCCTTGAGCGCAATTACTCTGGGTCAGATAACGATTACCTCCGAGGACATTCCGAGCGAGATTGGCTGTCGGCATGCCTTGCGCGCAAGCTCCGGGTATGTGCCGGTTTCGCCGGGGTCGGCAGGCGAGAGTCAGACTTGGGATTTGACCGATATCCCCGTAACAGGCAATATCGAGGTGGAAATCGTCTCTCGCGATGATACCCCGGA
>JAZDIW010000203.1:0-2061 GCA_043804575.1 bacterium | reverse complement strand
AAAGCCATGTCAAGATTTTTTTAAAATCGCCGAACCGACTGAATTACTGCCCCCACCTACATACAGAAGGAATAGCATGCATCTATCAAAAATTACGGAAAATGATGCATAACGGGATAAGTCACGCATGGCGGCACACCGTCGCACGCAGCCGCTGGTTGGGCTGACTCCTCGTGAGTTTTTCCTCTGCGCAAGTGCTCCAGTTGCACCTCTCTTGGGCCCGGTGTCAGTCCATGTGCTCCATAACCTTCGTGGCAGGCGCCTTGCCCAACAGTACCAGGCCGAAGTGTTCGTACTGCTCGTGGGTGTCCAGATCACGGTCATGCCAGCGCGCCAAGAATTCCCGCTCCCGGAGCCACGTTCTGCGGAATGAAGCAGGGTCTTCGAACAACAACACGCCCTTTGCGAAACCGATCACGATTGCGTAGTGTCCATGGTCATAGTCGGTGCGCCACTCTTCGATCGTCATGTACCGGTCGGCCCAGGCTTGAAGGAGCACAATCACCGGATGCTCAAGATCAACAACGATGCGTTTCACTTCCCTCAGCGTCCATCCTTGGCGGGCCTTGACCTCAAAGCCGTGGTGCTGAGCTACGGTGACCATGGCGCGCTGACGGGCGTACCTTCCTGCCCCGTGCCCAAGCTCGTCCTCGCGGACTTCCACACCGTAGTAAGCCATGATCGTTTGAAGTGCCTTTGCACCGCAGTCGTAATCAAAAGTCTGCCTGCCGATGTGAAGGTCAATCACCATGTGGTCTCCTTTCAATTTCCGCCACCAGACGCAGCGTATGCATAAGGGACTCGGCAAAGGCCCGGCGCAGTCTGTTGATGGCGGTAATGTTTGGTGTTCTGTCGGGATTCTTGTACAGCCGCTCATTCGTCTCCTGGATGAACGCCGGGACCCGCGATCCGACACGAGCCATGGCGTTTACGGAGTGCGCGGCGCACACATGACCGTAGACGGTGTAATATTCGGATTCGTTCACTGTCACCTTGACACCAGGGAGGCGCTTGCGCAGCTCTGCTGCGTAGGTCTCGACATAGATGTCGGGGCAATAGTGCAGCGGGACCTCGTCCAGGTGCGAGTGTTGGAAATTCATCAGGTCGATCTGGTTGTCGGTGACACCGCGCGCTGTCACAGTGGAATGACCGTCAAAAAGGAACGTTGCCCCAGTGGTGATGTGGTCTTCGATGCTCTGGTGGAATCCCCTCAAGTATTTTTCCGCCAATGCCGTCCGAAGCATCGCATTGGGTTCAGCTCCCGCGCGGTACACTGCCCGCCCGTTTACATCCCGCAGGGGTACGCTGTCATCGAGGATGTCAGGATGACGATTGCCTTCGAGAACAATGCTGCAGTACGGGAAGACCAAGTGTCGATTCCCCAGGATGTCACGGAAGTCATACAGCCAGTTGGTGTACCAGTCCACATTCTGAGCCAGTGCAGCGAAATCGTCCGATAGGGTGTCGATTGATATCTCGGATGGGATCACGATGCCACTATGTGGCACCACCACGAGAATGCCGCTATCCATCATAGGAGCAGATCCATCACGTTGTTTTCCTGCCTAACAGTCAATATACTTGACTTCGCTTTTCCCAATTCTTTATGATTTTCGGTTGAAGTATAGCATAGATGAATTTATTCAGAAAAACAACATTTCAGGAAGGAGTGCACGCCCCGATCATCCCCCCAATAATGCCACATTTCATCCGGCATTCAGTAATATACCTCGATTATAAAATGGCAACTTGTATTTGCACTATCCAAGTCCTAAATTGCATGAACGAGCAGCCTGTATTTTGTGTAGCATCCTTTTGCAACCAGGCAATGTTAAAGGTCCTTTCAGAGGCGGACCATCAGGAATTCGAAATTCGGCGGACGGTATAAACAATTGGAGGTGAGGAAAGATAAATTATGTAGATGTCCCGCTATTTCCACCGTCTCTCGCAATCCTCGATCCAGGTTAGAGATGATACCCCCCTCTTGGCCGGAAGACCTGGTGCTTCAATATTACGACTCACCTCATCTCGGTGCGAAGACCATGATACAGCCGCCGCACG
>JAZDIW010000202.1:0-3148 GCA_043804575.1 bacterium | reverse complement strand
ATCCACGCTATCCGGTAGATATCCTGCGTCTCCTTCTGTAAATATGACAGGCCCGCTCTCCAACACCGCCGCGCCTTGCGTTGATGCCCCGCCAGCCAATGCCATGTCCCGTTTACCTGCCACGCCCATCCCCAAATGTATTTGAACTTCCGCCCCCACTTCAGCGACATCCGGCAGAACCACCGAGCGCGCTTCATGTATACATCGCGCTCGTCCGGAGGACAGGCCTTGCTCCGTATGCTCTCCAGATAGATCTGCGCCCCGATCGGATAGGTCCTTAGTACCCAGAAGGCCGCATTGGGCCGTGTCGACAAGGCGACGGCTTCTTCCACACAGGCGACGGCTTTCCGATATTCTCCGCGGCGCAGATGCGCATAACCGATCAGTGCCATGGAGGAAGAGACATTAGGAATATCGGTGGTCTCCTTGGCCAGACGATGGGCCGTCTCGCTGGCTGCGACTGTCTGCTCAGTCACTTCGCCCAGAAAAGCCTGAAGGAGTGTGATATTCCATAAGGCCCAGCCTTCGGCTTGACGCATGTGCGCGTCACGCGCAAGCAGCAACAAAGAATGGGCGACAGCCAACCCCTTGCGAATATCTCCGCACATGGCCATCAAACGAACGGATACCGTCCGGAGAATGGCGACGTAGTAGTACTCGCCGAAAGTCATCAGTATCTTGTCAGCATCGCCCAACTGACTCAATCCCTCCGCGGATCTGTTAAAGGCTTCCGCAAACGGTACGTACCAAGCCCGGACACTTGCTTCCAAGCGCCGGCTGTTCAATCGTCGAGTCTCGTCACAGGCTTGGCGATGCGAGTATTTGGCCATGACAAGACTGGGCAGAGTGGCCCAAAAACCCACCCCGGCTGCATGAAGTTCCGCATGCTCGCGGCAAAGCCCGATCCGGTCTCCGTAATTGGTCGATTTACAATAGAACAACAGGGACAATAAGGTTTTGCCCTGAAAGTACGCAACATGAGCCAGAAGACTCAAATGACGAAGCGTCGTAATTTTTGTCGAATCGTTACATGGAACCATGTTCCGGAACATGGCGGGCAGGAACGTGTAGAACAGCCGGCGCACCAATTCTGCAATTAGAGTTACAACAAGTCCAAAGCGTGTCTTGTGAACATAGAAACCCTGACGACGCAAGGATCGAACCAATGTCGCAACGCATTCATCCAGCAAGCCCTTTTCAAAGAGAATCTGAGCCTTATTGACGGCAAAGTCGACGCATCGCCCCGGAGCCAAAACCTCCGTCAGTTTCTCGCCGATTTCAATGGCAGCTAAAGCGTCATCCAATTGCCCGGACAGCCGGTAAGCGGTTCCCAGCTTCTCAATAACATTCAAGTAACGTACGGTGCGAGTTTCTCCGATGCTTTCCAAAACGCCGCGTGCAGCGGCGTAAACCGTCCCCGCCTGACGATAACCCAATGCGTCGAGGGCCGCTTGACCTGCCCGGCAGTTGTGAGTCAAAACCTTTTCCGGATCTCCCTTCGCTTTCGTATAGTGATAGGCCAGATCGTAGATGACATCGTCCAACCGGCCGGCATAAAGCTCCTCCAACGTTTGCGCTATCTTCCGGTGAAGTGAACTTCGTTCCTGTCTGTCGGCTCGCTCCAAAAACGCTTCGCGAACGCGGTCATGAATGAAATGCACCCTTTCATTGCCAACGAGCTCCCTCATCAAAATCTGCCGTTGGATGGCATTTTCGATGATCGCACTCACTTCCTCCAAGGGCATCTCGGACACGGCGGAAAGAATGCGCGCATCGACGGCTCGTCCCACCACGGCGGCGTGGACAAGCAGTTCCCGCTCGGTTTCCGAAAGGGCGTGTATGCGATGCAAAACGATGTCGACGGCGTTATCGGGCAAATCAGAATGCTCCAGTCGACCGGGATCACATCGCAGTCCGTCATCATGAAATTCGATCACCCCCTGGTCGACCAGCAGGCGAAGCATTTCCAAGGTGAAAAAGGGATTGCCTTGCGTTCTTGAGTGCAACCATTCGACCAATGGAGCATAGGATACTTCAATATCCGACAGGATATCTTTCACCAGTCGCTGGGTGTCGCCCAAGGTCAGCGGTTGCAGGGTAATCTCCAGAACAGGCGTCGCCGATTTCAAACGATTAAGCGATTCAACCGCCCGCCGGGACGAAGGCCCTTCCTCAGTGCGATAGCTTGCGATGATTAGCACAGCATGCCGCGCCGCCTTCTCGCCAAGGCGTTCGAACAGCTCGAGGCCGGCATCGTCCGCCCACTGCAAATCATCGAGAAAAAGCACCAGGGGCGCGCCCGGTGTCCCCAACGACAAAACGAAATTGCCCACCGTCAGCAAAAAACGCGCTTTGGCTTTCTCAGGCTCGAGTTCCTCCAAAGCCGGCGGATGCCCCAATAAATCCGCCGCCTGTGGCAACACTTTCAAAACTTCCCAACCGACTTCGCCGACGGCTTCGCTTACACGGGCTGCAAAGCGCTTCTGAGCCTCCGCGTTGCGCATTCGAATCTTTCCCGGCAAAGGTTCCAACGCTTGTCTGAAAACGTGATACGGCGCAGTCAGGCGTTCCGTGGGGCATTTTCCGCCCAGAAACAGACTGTCCGTCCTCAGCGCCTCCGAACGTAATTCATCAACCAACCGCGACTTGCCCACGCCGGCCTCGCCCGCAATGAAGCAGATGCCCCCTTCACCCCGTTGGGCCTTCTCCAGCAACTCCCTCAATTGTTCCAGTTCCTGCTCCCGCCCCACCATCTTCGTCGCAAAATTCAAATGCGTCAGACGATCCTTGCGCGCGATTGGAAATTCGATGGGGGATCGCCCTTCTCGCACCTGCTTCGCATACTCATCCAAATCTGCAACCAACCCCGCTGCGCTCTGGTATCGATCCAAGGGATCCTTCGCCATGAGCTTCAGGCAAATCCCATCCAATATCTCCGGTATTCCCGCCCGAACATGCGAGGGCTCAGGGGGTTCCGTCGCAACATGCTGATAGATCAGCGTATTGACATCGTCCGCCTCATAGGGAAGACGTCCTGTCAACAACCGGTAAAAGATAATCCCCAAGGAATAAAGGTCCGACCGTCCGTCCACCGGCTTGCGCAAACTCCCCGCCTGCTCCGGCGCCAGATAACCAAATACCCGTTTTA
>JAZDIW010000201.1:0-3162 GCA_043804575.1 bacterium | reverse complement strand
GTGAAACGCCATCTGGCACCCAAGCGCGTACTCATCACTCTGAAAGGGCATCTCTTAGTGGCGGAATCCGACCGCGGCGTGGCTCCGGGAGAACCCATCACCGTTCAAGTCCTCTCCATCTTCCCACGCATTCATCTGCGCCATGTCTCCGAAGACGAGGCCACGCAGATGATGCCGCAGAGACCACTCCCTCTGGATCTTCAGACATAGGCGGCGGGAAAAGGCAAACTTTGCCCCCGCAGGGTTTCTCTTCCCCGTTAAAAAGTTCAATTCCTACTGCAATTTTTTGCATACTCACACTTTAAGTCTTGATTTCCCTTGGCTTGAAATCAAAGATAAAGTGGCACTGTCCTTGCAAATTTCCTTTGCGGAATTCTGAAAGTCTCTATAACCGCCCTTCCACACTATGATCAAAGGGATTCAAAGCGCCAAAGCCGCGATGATCGCCCAGTCCACGCGGCAGGACATCACCGCGAACAACCTGGCGAATGTCCAGACGACCGGATTCAAGCGAGACCGCCTGTTTCAGACGGATCTCATTGACGCGCAAAGCGGTGTGGAGAACGGCGGCGAGCTTGCTTTGCGGCAGCTTCAGAAGGTGATCACCGACTTCGCGCAGGGAGGGCTCCATCCGACTTCCGCCCCGCTCGATGTGGCTCTGCAAGGCGAAGGCTTTTTTGTCGTTTCCGATGGTCAGAAGACCTACTATACGCGCAATGGTCATTTTCAGTTATCTGCAGAAGGCAAACTGATCACGGCACAGGGCCATGTTGTGCAGGGAGAAGGCGGGGAGATTCTCTTGCCGGCCGGGCAAGTGACGATCGGCAGTCAGGGAGAAATCGCCGTGGATGGTCGGACGGTGGCCAAGCTGAAAGTGGTCGCCTTGGAGAACCCGGACGATTTGGCCAAGGCGAGCGGCGCCATGCTTGTCTCGAAAAGCGGCGCGGCTCAAGAAGGGGAAGCGCAAGGAACCATCGTACAGCAAGGCTTTGTGGAAACCTCTAATGTAGATGCGATGCGCGAAATGGTGGAGATGATTGCCATCATGCGAAACTACCAAGTGAGTGCCAAGGCACTGCAAGCGGAAGATGAAACACTCCTCAAGACCGTGACCGAAATAGGTCGCGTGCCATAGAAAACAGAGAAAGGACGATATATATGCTGAAATCCCTCTCAACGGCCGCTTCCGGGATGACCGCGCAGGAACTCGCCATTGACAACATCGCGAACAACCTGGCGAATGTCAACACGACCGGATTCAAGCGCAGCCGTGTCGAATTTCAGGATTTGATCTACCAGATGGTGGAGCCGGTCTCCCCAACCACCCAGGGAACAGAGACTCCCACCGGTCTTCAGATCGGGGGGGGCACCCGCGCCGTCGCCTCCGTCAAAGACTTTGAACAAGGCAACCCTCTTCATACGGGAAATTCGCTGGATCTTATGATTCGTGGTGATGGATTCTTCGAGGTGCTGCTGCCGGACGGACAGATTGCCTTTACGCGAGACGGCAGTTGGAAGCTCTCGGCCGAAGGTAAGGTCGTCAACTCCGATGGCCTGCCGATGGAGCCACCTTTGGACATTCCCGAGGATGCGACGGCAGTGATGATTGATACGGAGGGATTCGTCTTTGTGCGAACGGCCTCAACGCCGGAGCCAACGGAGGTTGGTCAGATTGAATTGGCTCGTTTTGTCAATCCGGCCGGACTGGAAAACCTGGGCAAGAATCTCTACGCACAGACCATCGCGTCAGGAGATCCACTCGTCAGCACGCCCGGGAAAGACGGCCTCGGCACCATTGACCAAGGCTATCTGGAGAATTCCAATGTGAAGGTGGTCGAAGAGATGATCAATCTCATCGCCGCGCAGCGGGCCTATGAGTTGAATTCCAAAGCCGTGCAAACGGCCCAAGACATGCTGGGAATCGCGGCCAATTTGAAGCGATAAGGGCGTTGTGAAATTCTTTCTCTGGATTACATTTTTGGGTTTTATTATCCACGGGAGTTTTGCCGCGAGCTTCAACGACTATTTGGACAGCCTTTTTGCATCGCACTGGCCCGATTCAGGATTCGTGGCGACTTGGGAATCCAGACAGGGAAGTCCGTTGCCTGTCCTCCCTGAAGGGACGCGGTGTCGTCTCGTATCGCCTGAGCCGGCACGATGGCAAGGCCCGATGATTTTGACCTTTCAGACGGAAACATCGGATGGTTTGAGAAGCCAATTTTCTATTCGAGGGATTTTGCGTGTAATCGGACCGGGATTGGTGCCATGCCGGAAGATCCGTTCGGGCGAGATGCTCAGCCCTGAGAAGGTGCAAGTCGCCACCGTGGACTGGACGCATCTTCTTGGAACTCCCCTTTTCCGCCTCTCGGATTTGGAGGGAAAAGCGGCGGCGCGCACTCTTGTCTCCACAAGACCCATTCTGCGCGAACATGTTCGCGAGAGGCCCGTCGTCTTGACCGGACAAGAAATCTATGTGGAAGCCGTGGCGGGAAATGTCCGCGCGAGGCTTCGCGCACGAACCTTGGAAGAAGGAGCTTGCGGCGAGACGATTCGCGTCCTGCTTCCTTCTTCTTCCCGGCCTCTGAAGGTGCGCATTCAAAGCGCCCAGACAGCTCAACTCATCGAGTAGAGGGAAGGAAAAATGAAGAAACGAAACGCCCTGCGAATCCTGATCGGATGTGTGTGGCTCTGCCTGCTCGGCACAGAGATCGGGAGCGCGGCAAGCCCGGCACCGTCCATGTATGCGGATCGTCGAGCTCGGCAGGTGGGAGACATCCTCACGGTGGAAATCGTGGAGAGAGCGACCGCGCAGGTCAGTGCGCGAACGGCCACCACAACCGAGAACAAAAATAAGATGGATGGGGGAGGAAGTGGAACCCTCGATTTCATTCCCCTGTTCGGATTGGATGCCAATCAGAAGAGCGAACAGAAAGGCGACGGCCAAACGACGCGGCAGGGAGTCCTGCGTGCCACGCTGGCGGTCAAAGTGGTCGAAGTTCTTCCAAACGGCGACCTGAAGATTCAAGGTCAGCGAGTGGTCAACATCAATGGAGAAAAGCAGCTGAGCACGCTGACCGGAATCGTCCGCTCGGATGATATTACGCCGGAGAACACCGTTCCATCTTACCTCATTGCCGAAGCGAAAATCAGTTACTCCGGAAA
>JAZDIW010000200.1:0-8459 GCA_043804575.1 bacterium | reverse complement strand
TCGAGTGCCACTTCACGGCGATTCGAAAGTTCGCCCTCAGCGGGCGTTACTTCAACAATCACAATGAACAGAACGCGGCCATTCGGGCCTATCTAACCTACCGCCGAAAATCGAGACAACCTTTCGAGAAACGGCACTAGTGCCGAACGGATTTTTTGCCCAAACCATTTTTCGCCGAGCCACGGTTCTCAACCTGGCAGGAATCTGAGAAAAATGAGATATTTTGCCGCACTTTGATCTTCGCCGGGCGGGTCTGGAGACCACACCACGGCGAGCTTTAGGAGAAAGATGCTGTTGGGTAGTGCCGCACGGCAGTGCGCCTGTGAGAAGAAAGCGAGATTCAATTCAATAGAGGATTTCCATGAACATCAAAACCATCGCCGTCGTTGGCGGCGGAACCATGGGCAGTGGAGTCGCCCATGTAGCTGCCCTAAGCGGATATGAAGTAATCTTAGTCGAAGTGTCCGACGAATTCTTAAAACGGGCACAGAACAGTATCGCCAAAAATCTTGACCGTCAAGTGAAAAAGGAAGCTATTTCGGAAGCCGACCGTAATGCCGCGTTCGGGCGCATCAAGGGCACCGTTGCTCTGCAGGATGCATCTTCGGCCGATTTCGTCATCGAGGCTATCATCGAGAGCCCTCCGGTCAAGGCCGAGCTTTTTCGGAAGCTGGATGTTCTCTGCCGTCCCGAAGTCGTTCTGGCGAGTAACACCTCAACGATTTCGATCACCGAAATTGCCTCGAACACGAAGCGCGCGGACAAAGTCATCGGCATGCACTTCATGAATCCCGTGCCTGTGATGCAACTTGTTGAAGTGATTCGCGGTCTGGCCACTTCCGACGAGACGCACCGGCTCGTCTTGGACATTGTGAAGAAACTTGGCAAGACGCCGATCACCGTCAATGATTATCCGGGATTCATCGCAAACCGAATTCTAATGCCGATGATCAACGAGGCGGCCTATTGCCTGATGGAAGGCGTCGCCGAGGCCGAGTCCATTGATGGCGTCATGAAGCTCGGGGCGAATCATCCGATGGGCCCGCTGGCTCTGGCTGACCTTATCGGGCTCGACATCTGCCTCGCCATTATGGAAGTCTTGCATAATGGTCTGGGGGATTCAAAGTATCGGCCCTGTCCGCTCCTGCGCAAATATGTGGCGGCGGGCTATTTGGGGCGCAAGTCAGGCCGGGGTTTCTATGACTACAGTCAGAAATGAAGGATGAGACGATGATATTAACCACAACGCCGACGGTCGAAGGCAACCGCATTCAAAACTACTTGGGAATCGTCACGGGAGAAGCGATTATCGGCGCCAATATCTTCAAAGATATTTTCGCCGGCATCCGGGATATCGTTGGCGGTCGCGCCGCCGCTTATGAGCGCACGCTGACCAACGCGAAAGATCAGGCGATGGGCGAAATGCGCAGCCGTGCGGAGGCGCTGGGAGCCAACGCGATCGTCGGGATTGACTTGGACTACGAAGTCCTCGGCGCGAATAATTCCATGCTGATGGTTTCCGCCAGCGGCACTGCGGTGAAACTCGGCTAACACGGAGCGCAAATCCTATGGACCACCTGCTAACGGAAGACCAAAAGATGATCCGCAGGACCATCCGCGAATTCGCTGCGGAAAGAATCCAGCCCGGTGCCGCCGAGCGCGACGAAAAAGAGGAATTCCCCGCCGAAATTCTGAGAGAACTCGGAGAACTCGGATTCATGGGAATCTCGACTTCAGAAAAGTATGGGGGGGCAGGCCTCGACACCGTCTCCTATATGCTCGTCATGGAAGAAATCTCGCGGGTGGACGCATCGGTCGCCATTACTATCTCCGTGAACAACTCCCTCCTTTGCTACCCACTTGAGAAATTCGGCACGGAAGAGCAGAAGCAAAAATGGCTCGTGCCGGCAGCATCGGGCAAAATCCTGGGCGCGTTTTGCCTCACGGAGCCCGAAGCCGGTTCCGATGCCGCGAGCGTGAAGACAACGGCGATACGCAACGGGAATACCTATGTCATCAACGGAACGAAGAGTTTCATCACCAATGGCCAAAGCTGCGACCTCTATCATCTCTTCGCCGTAACCGACAAGACACGAGGCGTGCGCGGCATGAGCGCTTTTCTGATTCCGCGCGACGCCGAAGGGGTGAAAGTCGGCAAGAAAGAGCGCAAGATGGGCATCCGAGCCAGCGATTGTTGTTCCGTCGTCTTCGAAGATGTCCGCGTTCCCATTGAGAATCGTCTGGGAGATGAGGGGATGGGATTCAAGATTGCCATGACCGCTTTGGATTCCGGGCGAATCGGCATTGCTTCCCAAGCGACGGGCGTGGCGCAAGGTGCGCTCGACCTTGCCAAGAAATATGCCAAGGAGCGCGTCCAATTCGGTCGTCCCATAGCCAAATTCCAAGCCATTCAGTTCAAACTCGCGGATATGGCGATGCTCACGAATGCCGCGCGCATGCTGGTCTATCTGGCGGCCACAAAGAAGGATCGCGGCGAACGCTTCACGACCGAAGCGGCGATGGCCAAGCTCTTCGCCAGCGACATGGTGATGAAAGTGACGCAAGAAGCCGTGCAAATTCATGGCGGCGTCGGCTATACAAGAGATTATGCGGTGGAGCGCATGCTGCGCGACGCCAAGGTAACCGAAATCTATGAAGGCACATCGGAAATCCAGCGCTTTGTCATCGCTCGGGCTCTCTTGAACGAATAGACAAAGTGCAGCATGGATAACTACGGAGGGTTCTATGTCTGCTTTCGATGAAAGCTTGAAAATCTGGTTCAGCGGCCGGTTCGTGGATTGGAAAGACGCCACGATTCATGTCTGCGCGCATGTGGTGCACTACGGTTCGTCGGTTTTTGAAGGATTACGCTGCTACAGCACACCGAAAGGCTCTGTGATCTTCCGCTTGGATGCGCATGTGCGCCGTCTCTTCGACTCGGCCAAAATCTATCAGATGCCCATTCCCTTCACGCAAGAGCAGGTCTTCCAAGCGTGCGTGGATACGCTGAAAATCAACAAACTGAACGAGGCCTATATTCGCCCGGTTGTCCTTCGGGGGTATCATGCGCTGGGGGTTGACCCGCGAAGTTGTCCCGTCGAAACGGTCATCATCGTGTGGAAGTGGGGAAAATATCTGGGCCCGGAAGCCCTCACGCAAGGTGTGGATGTGTGCGTCTCTTCCTGGACGCGCTTGGCGCCGAACACTTTGCCCGCCTTGGCCAAGTGCGGCGCCAACTACATGAATTCGCAGCTCATCAAGCTGGAAGCGATCGGAGGGGGCTTTGCGGAAGGGATCGCACTTGATGCCGTTGGATATGTCTCCGAAGGATCCGGTGAGAATCTCTTCGTGATTCGCGACGGAGAAGTCATCACGCCTCCTCTGGGCGCGAGCGTCCTGCCCGGCATTACTCGGGATAGTATTATCAAACTGGCACAGGAACTTGGAATCCGTGTTCGGGAACAGATCATTCCTCGTGAGATGCTCTATATTGCCGATGAAGTCTTCTTTACGGGCAGCGCGTCCGAGGTGACGCCGGTTCGCAGCGTGGATCGCATTCCGGTGGGAAAAGGCAAACCCGGGCCCATCACGCTGAAGCTCCAGGAAACCTTTTTCGAGGTGGTCGAAGGGAAGCGCCCCGACAAGTATGGTTGGCTCACTCATTTGTGACGGATTTGCGAAATGAAGTCTCGTCGTGCCGCGCGCGAGTGGGCCCTCAGGCTTCTCTATGCTCGCCATTTCTCGGATCTGCCGATCGCGAGCATCTACGACGACCTTCTGGGCAAGGCGCCGCTGGATTCCAATTTGAAATTCACGCGTCTGCTCGCCGAGCGCACGGCCGAGCGGGAGAAACTCCTCGACGATTACATCGGGCGTAAGGCGGAAAAATGGGATTTGACTCGCATCGCGATTCTTGATCACATCATCCTGCGCATGGCGATTTGCGAGTTTCTCTTCTTCGATGATATTCCGATGAAAGTATCCATTAACGAAGCGATTGACCTTGCGAAAATCTATAGCACAGACCAAAGCGGTCGGTTTGTCAACGGCATCTTGGATGCGGTCTGCGCCGAATTATCCACCAAGACGGTTCCGACTTGAGAGGTAGAGCATTGGCTCACAGGCGACCCTCCGTCGACGAATCGGGGGGACGCGAGGAGACTTAGACGATGAGAATTGGATTCCTGTCCGACATACATGGGAATGTCGAGGCCCTCGATGTGGCGCTCGCCGCTCTGCAGGCCTTGCGTCCCGAGCGTCTCTATTGCTTGGGCGACATCGTTGGATATGGAGCCAACCCCAACGAGTGCATCGAGAAAGTGCGTCAGACCTGCCAGGCCGTTGTGTTGGGAAATCACGACGCCGCTCTGATTGGCCACACGGGAATCCAATATTTCAACAGCTACGCCCAAGAGGCCATTGTCTGGACTTCGAAAGTCATCACCGAAGAGAATTTGGCCTTTCTTCGAGGCATCCCTCTGGCGCTGAGTCTCCATGGATTGCTCATGGTTCACGCGACGCCGCGCGATCCCGCTCATTGGGACTACATTTTTTCCGCGCGTGAGGCGCGTCGCCATTTCGAAGTCATGGAAGAGCCTATGGCGTTCATCGGACATTCGCACATCCCCGCCGAATTCTCCGACGAGAAAACGGGGAGACGGATCATCAACATCGGCTCGGTGGGCCAGCCCCGCGACGGAGACCCTCGGCTCTGCTGCGGCCTTTTTGATTCCGAGATCGGAACTTTCCAGTGCATTCGTGAGGTTTATCCTGTGCAGGACGCGGCGGCCCGTATCCGGCGCGCGGGTTTGCCGGAGTTCCTGGCGCAACGCCTCTTATTGGGAATGTAATTCTCTCTGTTTTTACACTTACGATGGGAATCCTCACCAAAATCTTCGGCACGAAATATGAGCGGCCGGTGCGGCATCTCTGGCCTCTCGTGGAGCAGATCAACTCCATCGAAGAGGACTACCAGCGAACGCTCGCGGACGCCGATGTCCCGAAGAAAACCGAGGAGTTCCGAGAGCGCATCGCAAGTGGCGAAACCTTGGATGACCTCTTGCCCGAGGCCTTTGCGCTCGTCAAAAACGCCTGCCGACGCCTCTTGGGAACGCCATTTCAGGTGCGAGGCCATCCGGCGAAATGGGACATGGTGCCCTATGATGTGCAGCTCATCGGTGGCATTGTCTTGCATCAAGGAAAAATTACGGAGATGGCCACGGGCGAGGGGAAAACACTCGTTGCCACGATGCCGCTTTACCTGAGCGCCCTCGAAGGCAAGGGCTGCCATTTGGTTACGGTCAATGATTATCTGGCGCAGCGCGACTCGGAGTGGATGGGGCTCATCTATCGCTTTCTCGGCATTACGGTCGGTTGCGTTGTCGCCGACATGCCGCCCGACGAGCGAAAGAAGCAATACACCGCCGACATCACCTACGGCACGAACAGCGAATTCGGCTTCGATTACCTGCGCGACAACATGGCGCTCTCGATGGAGGAAGTCGTCCAGCGCGGGCACCACTACGCCATCGTGGACGAAGTGGACTCCGTGCTGATTGACGAGGCGCGCACACCTCTCATCATCTCGGGCCCCGTTTCGCGGTCCACGCAGCGCTTCGGCGAGATGAAATCGCCCGTCGAGCATCTGGTGCGTCTCCAACGAAACTTCGTGACTTCGAGTGTTGCCGAGGTCGAGAAGAGCATGGAATCGCCCGATGAACTGGACGAGTATGCCATCGGGCGCAAGCTCTTGCTCTGTTTCCGTGGTCAACCGAAGCACAAACGCCTCGTGCGCCTTTTGGGCGAAACCGGAACGAAGCGGCTCATGCAGCGTGTTGAAAATGATCTTCTGCGCGACAAGAAGATGCACGAGCTTGACGAAGAACTCTATTTCTCGATTGATGAGAAAACGCATGTCACGGACTTGACCGAAAAAGGGCGCGAGGAGCTCTGCAAGCATCATGGCGGCGACCCCGACCTCTTCGTGTTGCCTGATCTTCCCGATGAATTCGCTCGTATCGAAGGCGATGCGGCGCTCTCACCGGATCAGAAATCCGAAGCCCGCGAAAAAGTGCAAGAGCGCTATTTGGAGCGGAGCGAACGCATCCAGAATGTTTCGCAACTCCTGCGAGCCTATTCGCTCTACGAACGCGATGTCGAGTATGTCATCCAGGACGGCAAGGTCCTCATCGTGGATGAGTTCACCGGCCGCCTGATGCAAGGAAGGCGCTACTCCGACGGACTTCACCAAGCCATTGAAGCCAAGGAGGGCGTAACGATTGAGCGCGAGACGCAAACCATCGCCACCATCACGCTCCAGAATTACTTCCGCCTCTACAGGAAACTCGCCGGAATGACCGGCACGGCGGAAACGGAAGAGCAGGAGTTTTGGGGCATCTACAAACTCGAAGTGGTGGTGATTCCGACCAACGACGAAGTGCGCCGCGCGGACTATGATGATGTCATTTATCGCACAAAGCGCGAGAAATACAACGCGGTGATCGAGGAGATCGCTCAGCTCCATAAGGAGCGCCAGCCTATCCTTGTGGGCACGACTTCCGTCGAGGCCTCCGAAGTTCTGTCGCGGATGCTCAAACGCCAGAATGTTCCCCATAATGTGCTGAATGCCAAATTTCACGAGCGAGAGGCCGAAATCGTTGCCGGAGCCGGTCAACCGGGTGCCGTCACGATTGCCACAAACATGGCCGGCCGAGGCACCGACATCAAACTCGGGGAAGGCGTTATTCGATGGGATGGAGAAGTCGGCGATCAGACCCAGGCCGAGGGTGGGTTGCATATTGTCGGAACCGAGCGCCATGAAGCTCGGCGCATTGACCGACAGCTCCGTGGGCGCTCCGGTCGCCAAGGCGATCCGGGCTATAGCCGTTTTTATCTCTCGCTCGAAGATGACCTGATGCGCAAGTTTGGCTCGGACCGCATCGCGGCCATCATGGATCGTCTGGGGGTCCAAGAAGGCGAGGTGATTACGCATCACTTCATCACTCGCGCCATCAGCAACGCGCAAAAGCGCGTCGAAGCCCACAATTTCGGCATCCGCAAGCATCTGCTGGAGTATGACGATGTGATGAACCAGCAGCGCACCGTCGTCTACGCTCGCCGCAATGTCGCGCTTCGTGGGGAAGACCCGGAACCTGTCGTGAAGGAAATGATTTCTGACTCCCTCGACTTCTTGATGGAAAAGCACGCCGAAGACGGTGAAGATGCGATCCTCTCGAGCGGGCTTCAGCAAGACCTCCTGCGCGTCTTTTTGCTGGACACCGTCGGCGACTCGGAGGCGTCGTCCAAGAGTGGGAATTATCTGCAGGATTATCTGGAGGAAAGGATTCTGGCACTCTATGCGCGCCGCCAGCAGAGTCTGGGAGACGAGCTCTTCAAGCAGCTCCAGCGAATCGCCATCTTGCGCGTGATTGACGAGAAATGGAAGGAACATCTCTATGAAATGGATCGTATGAAAGAGGGAGTCGGACTGCGGGCCTATGGACAGCAGGATCCGCTGATCGAATACAAAAAAGAGGGTTTCCGGCTCTTTCAGGCGATGCTGGACGATGTCAATCAAGAGGCGCTGCGATTCATTTTTCGAGCTCAACCCATTGCCGAGGAGGCGCCGCCGCCGCCGGTTCGTCGGCCCGTGCGCGCCCCCGCGCGAGCCAGTTACGTGCATGCAGAAGCCACGGGGATGGCCTATGCTCACGCGAGCGGAGAGAGGCCACCCTTTGACGAGGCAACTCCGGTTGGCAAACCGCAACCGATTCGTGTGGACAAGGTGGGCAGGAACGATCCTTGTCCCTGTGGAAGTGGCAAGAAATACAAGAGATGTCATGGTCTCGCGACATAACATGGCATGCCGCGCTTTTTCTCTTGCCTTTGAGTGAAATATTGTTTACCTTATGGTCGAGTTCCGGGTGCCGATGGAGTCCCGGTTGACCCGGAATCCTCCGGCACTTGGGAGGAGCTTTCAGTTGTGGGAGGTCCGCCGTATGGCGGCAGTTCTGAAAGGGAATGTATGGACCAGCGAATCGTAGAAATTTTGATGTATGTCATCGGGGAGATACGCTCGCGCCGAGTCCGACCCGATGAAGTCGAAGCGATTTCCGATGGTCTCGTCGCCCAAGGATTCACGCCACGCGAGGTCGCGACGGCGCTTTCTCTGTTCATCGAGCGATTTCAGCGGCGCTCGCAGCGGCGAGAGCCGAGTTTCGCCGCCCAGCCTCAGTCCCATCGCGTGCTTCATCCGGTGGAGAAGCTGTTCCTCAGCGGCGATGCCTACGGATACCTGTTGCAACTGCACCATTTGGGGATTCTGGACGCCGACGACATGGAAGCGGTTCTCCAGCGAGTCCTGATGATGGGCAGCGTGCGGGTGGGCGAGGAAGAGGTGAAATTGGTGGTCGCTTCGCATCTGGTGGAAAGTGATGCCCGCGCATGGTCGGGAACGGCCC
>JAZDIW010000199.1:0-4459 GCA_043804575.1 bacterium | reverse complement strand
GCGCAACAAGACTCGAGCTCACCTTCCGCAATCTCCGCATACTTCTCGCGCACAACTCGCCGAATGTCTTCCTTCGTTTTCATAGTGGACTCCTATATTCTCGCCGAGGCGGATACCCTCATCCCCCCGGAATTCTCGCCGGTAGTGCCGCACGGCAGTGCGCTTTTTCCACGAGACGGTGTGTCATCCGCCTACCAGTAGTGCCGCACGGCAGTGCGCATGACCCCCCAAGTCAGTGCGCTTTCTCCGCGGTGAGGGAGGGATTCGAACCCCCGGTACCGACAAGCGGTACAACGACTTTCGAGGCCGCCGCATTCGACCACTCTGCCACCTCACCCAATCCCCATCTCCCCCCGTTCACGGGGGGGCATAAGGGGGGTCATTCATCACGGCTTATCGAGCCAATCCTTGATGGCCTTTCGGACTTTTTCCTCGATTTTGCGCGCGATTTCTTCCCATTCCTCTTCTTTCTTCTCGCGCTCTTCTTTGCCGAGCCAATCTTTCATTCCCTCGCGCACGCTCGATTCGATTTTGCTTCCGATTTGATTCCATTCCTCTTCACGGCATGGAAACGGCTTTTTCGCTTTCTTCTTCCCAACGGGATTCAGTATTCCGATGCTTCAAAGGACTCCGATGACAAAGCCCAGATTGTAGGGCCAGCCCATGTTGCTGATTTCGTAGATGCCGACATGGCTGTTGAACAGGCTGACGACAAAAGTGACAATAATAATCAGCCCGTGCCACAGCCCCGCCCAAAATCCCGCCTTGTTACCCGGGCTAATCTCTTGAGACCACCGCTCATTCCCCGGCGCGCAGCCGATGAGCACGAGCGCCGCAATCAAGAACAGTCCCAACACAAAGTAGCGTTTGTCAAGAGACATGACTTCTCCTTTATTTGCAGTTGCCAATCTTCATACCGCCGAGAAGAAGCAATTGGCAGGCCCGATTCTAAAATAGTCGAGCTCTTAATGCATTTGCCTTTAGAAAGTCGTATGCTACTCCAATGGAGACGGAAAGCCCCATCAGAAAGCCCAGATTGTAAGGCCAGCCCGTGTTGCTGAGCTCGTAGATGCCGACATGGCTGTTGAACAGACTGACGACGAAAGTGACAATAATAATCAGCCCGTGCCACAGCCCCGCCCAAAATCCCGCCTTATTGCCCGGGCTGATCTCTTGAGACCACCGCTCATTCCCCGGCGCACAGCCGATGAGCACGATGGCCGCAATCAAGCAAAGCCCTAACACGAAATAGCGTCTGTCAATTCTCATAACTTTTTCCTCCGCCGAGCCAGGTTCTCAACCTGGCCGAAGTAATCGGCCGAGCAGGATCGCCTGACCCTGCCATGACTTGCTCGCCCCTCTCTGAATCTGACTGGCCGTATGTTCAATCTTTCATCAAGGTTTTGATGGTTTGACTTTCGCAGGAAATTCATAGACAAATTTCAGCAGCATTTCGACAAAGGTGATAAGATCCTCCGCGTCTTCTTTTTTCATCAGAGCTATTTCATGGGTTGCTTCATTACCCGTCGTTCGAATTCGATCTACCCAGCCTTTTCCGTCGGGTGGCACATAGTTTTGATCAGATAAGTACTCGACGTATTCAACGAACTTCTTTCCGGCGGGCGCCCCTTTGTCAACGGCGATATTCATCAGCAGCTTCCGACAAGCCAAAACAGCACATGTGTAAGCGTAGACACTCGTGCAATATCTGGCCTCCTGATACAAGGCTTTAACTTCTTTTGACGATATGTGTTGTACATAATTTCCGAACGGATACCCAGGGTATTGATTCCTCCTTTGATCAAAGAATGTGGGTCTATCACAATTCGAGCAAATATATATTTCATCTGTTGTGATTTCATTGGTGGGGAGCTGCTCCGCACGAACAAAACCCTTTTCCGACGCGACTATCATTCCGCAGAATCCGCATTTGAAACGACGGCAAGGAATGGCCTTTGCGTCTTGCCAGATAGGGGACATTGTATTACCCATTTTTTCCTTCTTTCAAAGGGCGCAAATTGATATTACCATCCGCTTGTCACGTACTCGTCAAGGTTGGCTATCAGCAGCAAGCATTGCAAAGGCATCTCACACCGTAATCACACCATCCGCTTCCGTCAAATAGCCCACAATCTCCTGCATGTTGCTTTTCCGGCCGACGGCGATTTTGTCGTCTAATTTGTAGTAGGCGATGCAGGTGCCGCAGCCGACAAGGTCAATCCCTGCTTTCGCGAGCTCGTCCAATTCAAAGAGAACGGGCGAGCCTTCCGCCAGCAGTTTGACACCCGAATTATAGAAAATGATTCGCTCGGGTTTCTTTTCCGCGAGCAGAAGTTTTCGCAGGAACGGCCCCATCAGCTTCTTGCCCAATTCGTCATCGCCCCGGCCAAGCGCTTCGCTGTGAATGACAATCGCTTTTTTCATGGTGTGTCCTTCAAATAGGCCGCGGCGGTGTCCCCGCGAAAGCGGGGATCCTGATTCGCCCCGCATGATAAGCGCACTGCCGTGCGGCACTACCGGGTTGTGATAAGTGCCTGCCATGCGCGTAACCAGAGCGGGCTGCCGCCCGGCGCTACGAATTCAAACGGTTGCCTTCTTCCGCTTGGCGCAGTTTCTTGAAGAAATTGGAAAGACGCTGCGACGCTTCATCGGCCATGACGCCCGAAATCACCTGGCACCGGTGATTCAATCGCTCGTCTTCCAAAATGCGAAAAAGGGAGCCGGAAGCTCCCGCCTTAGGATCCATCGCGCCGAAGACCACCAGAGGAATCCTCGCCAAGACAATCGCGCCCGCGCACATCACGCACGGCTCGAGCGTGACATAGAGCGCGCAATCTTCGAGCCGCCGACTGCCGAGGCTGGCTGCCGCCGCCGAAATCGCAATCATCTCGGCATGCGCGGTGGGATCTTGCAGCGTTTCGGTCTGGTTGTGGCCGCGGCCGATAATGGACGCGCTGTGCACAACCACACAACCAATCGGCACCTCGCCGACGGCTTCGGCTTTATCGGCTTCCGCGAGGGCTTCTCGCATCCACCGCTCGTGGCTGCCGAAGAGAGTTTCCGGTGGCAAGGTGCCGTCTGTCATGTACGCCCGAAGGGACTCGAACCCCCAACCTTCTGGTCCGTAGCCAGACGCTCTATCCAATTGAGCTACGGGCGCAAAAGCCTCTTCAAAGCCGTAATATATATCAATTTCCCCTCAGAGTCAAGCCCGTCTCAGTGCATTTTCAGGACACTCTTGCCCTGCGAAATGTCCATCTCGCTAAAGGACAACTTCATCAATTGGATTGACTTAGTGAATAATGCGGTAGGTCGCTATTTGAGGCGGCGCGTGACGACGGGGACTTTTCCCTCGTCCACGATGTGGATTCTCCGCGTTTGAGGGATGACTCGGAGAGCGATTTCTTGCTTCGAGCCGGGATTCAGTGCGAGATGAGTTACGGCGGGCTCCGGGTGGTGGTAGGGCGGCAAATTGTCTGGCAGGACACGAAGCTCCCACTCTCCCGGTCTCACTTCATCAAAAGAGAACCGGCCTTGTTGATCCGTCGTCGTGGAAAGAACTTCTCCGTCTCTGCGCAGCTCCAATTGAATATTCGGCAGGCTAACCAATCGTGTGAGTTCCGTCGCAGCGCTTGCTTGTGCCGCTGCGGAATCGCCCGATTCAACGAAAATGCCTTGACGGCTCTTGTTTTCGGCAAGACCGAAGAGTGCGATTTCCCCTCGAATGGCGGCGCTGCGAATCACACCCAAATCCACCTTCTCGCTCTTGCCGCCTCGAACCGAGACCTCGATGGGGCTTTTCTGCAGCGTCACTCGGTCGAGCCCGATGCCGGCACGCTCCACCTGCATGTAGTGCGCTCCGGGTGTCACGGAGGCAAAAAGATAGTCTCCATTCTGATTCGTCAGCGTCGTCATGCCGCCCAGCGAAAGCAGCACATCCGAAAGTCCTTTGAGGTTGGCATCTTCCGCGTCGAAGATTCTCCCCTTCACGCAGCCGGTATCGCGCACTTTTGCCAGAGGCAATCCGAGAGGAATCTCATAGCTCACAATGTAGGAAGTCCTTTCGCCGAGGCTGGCGCGTTTGTAATCCTGCTGGCGGAAACGGAATGCAACCGTATGATGAGGCGAAAGAGAGCATCGTGCATCCACCGAGAGCAAGTCATTCTCGAAGTCCGATTGATTGCCCCAGTCGCCTTTTTGAACACCGGCGGAAAGCCAAAGCCATTGAATCGGTCGGTAGCTGGCGGAGAGGGCAACCGTTCGAGTTCGTCTTGCACCAAGAGAAGTACTCGAATGTCCCGTCTGGAAAGAAGCATTGTAACTCTGCCACCGACTCGGAGCACAACTCAAACCGAGTTGATAGCTTTCGAGCTCACCCTTCGTGTGGTTTGCATAATCGTTCCCGATGCCTCGTTTCACGGTGCCGTTCAGTATCACCCATCGAATATCCTGCCGAAGT
>JAZDIW010000198.1:0-4579 GCA_043804575.1 bacterium | reverse complement strand
GCTTCGGGATCGTCCTCGTCCGGCTCGGGGGCTTTCGCCACGCCGGCGTCCATGATGACGAATTTGTCTTTCGTCTTCACGAGCACCTTCTTGTGGTCACGAGAGACGGCATAGGTCGCGACGCCTTTCATGACTTCGTGGTCTTTCTTCTTCTCGAGATCAAAAAGGTGAAGGACGGCGCGAGGGCCCGAGTCCTCGAAGAGCTCCTGGCCGCGAATCCCGATGTTCTCCCATCTCATGTAATAGATTTTGCCCTTCACGGCCATCAAATTGAAGTAGTTCCCCGGCTTGACAGGCATTTCCACGATGCGCCCGGAGAGCCCCTCGAAATCAATCTTGACCTCGACTTTCTTCTCTTCCTCTTTCTTGTCCCCTTTATCCTTCTCGTCTTCCTTCTTTTTGTCTTTTTCCTCGTCTTTCTTATCCTCTTTTTTCTCATCGTCTTTCAGAGCGAAAGGAGATTTCTCTTCCGCAGAGAGCATCAGCGCATAGGGGCGTGTCAGTTTATCGAAAGTATAGAGCCAGTCATTGCCGTAGTCTATGCGCGGATTGAAAAAGCGCTTGGAAAAGAAATAGAGAACTTTGCCTTCCGGATCCCAAGTGATGTCGCCGCTGTCATACATGGGATCCGTCACTTGCACGGTCTTTTCTCCGGCAACATCGTAGATGCAAACGGAAGAAAGCTCATTGGGCTCGGGGCGAGTATAGGCGATGTATTTGCCGTCCGGCGACCAAGCATAATCCCAAATCTCAAAGGTGCCGCGGTCAACCTCGCGCACCTTGCCGGTCGCCATCTCCAAGACATTCAGTTTCGTCTCATTGTCCGCGTACAGAACAAACTTCCCATCGGGAGAGAACTGGGGCGGCATGTGCCATCCCTTGCCATTCTGGGTAATTCGACGCCCTTCCCCTTTGCCACTGGCGGGATAGAGGAAGAGTTCTTCCTCGCCCGTTTGGTCCGAATAGCAGAGAATCGAATCCCCTTTCGGCGTGAAGGTCGGGAATTTCTCTCGGGCATCAGCCGAACGAGTGATGCGTCGAATCAGCCCTTTGCGTTCCGTCGGCACCGTAAAGATTTCACCGCGCGACACAAGAAGCATGCGCCCGCCATCCGGCGAAAGACCGATTCCCTGCGCATAGTCATCGGGCTTGGCGAACTTCTCGCGCGATTGCAGACGGTCTGACGGCAAGGTGATATCGAGCTTCCAAGTCTTGCCTGTGGCGATATCGAGCGCCCAAAGATCCATCGCCAATTGATAGACAATCAGGCCTTGGCCGAGCGATGGGAAGCGCACATCCCATTCTTTGTGGAAAGTGTGCTGCTTTTGGTCCGAGCCATCGGGCTTCATGGACCAGATGTTATTGCGGCCGTCAATGTCGCGCGAGTAATAGATGCGGTCGCCAAACCACATCGGATTGCCGTCATTGCCCTCGTAGGTCGTGATTTTGGCGAACTCCATCTTGTCAGGATTAGCCACCCAAATGTCTTCGGCCCAACCACCTTTGTAGCGCTTCCAGGTGCGAAAATTCAGATAAACGCGCGTGTAGGCAAAGCGCTTGCCGCCGGGCTCGTAGCTAATCGTGGCCCCCTGGTCAAGTTTCAAGCCTTCGGGATACCCACCTTGGGGCGAGACCTTAAAGAGCTTGTAAGTGTAGTTCGAACTCTCGCGGCGTGACCGGAAGACAACCCAGCCATCCGGTGTCCAACCGCAGACTTGGTCGGACGCTGGGTTAAAAGTGAGTCGTCGGGGTTCGCCGCCTGTCGCCGGAATGACGAAGACATCTTCATTCCCGTCGTAAGTGCCTGAAAAAGCGATCCATTTGCCGTCAAGTGAAAAGGCTGGAAACCGTTCAATGCCGACATGAACCGTCAACCGCTGGGCACTGCCGCCCGCAAGCGGTGCCGACCACAAATCTCCTTCCGAAGTGAAAACCACGCGGTCGCCATAGACCGCGGGAAAACGGAAAAAGCCGATTTCCTCGGCCTTTTCCTGTGCCGCCGCAAGTGTGGCAGCACATAGCAATGCGAGACAGAAAAAATAACGCCAGTGCATGTATAGAACCTCCAGTTGAACCCTACGAAGTTAGAGCAAAGATACAGAGGAATTGTTTCACATTCAACCGGCTCTGAGGCGTCTGCCATAGAGGAGGAAAACCCCTTCGGGCATTCCGAAGGGGCCATTCTTCGCCAAAGTGTTCGTCAGTAAACCTGTCAAAATCAGGCACCCGAAATGTGTGCCGCACCAGGTGTCAGTGGCCAAATTGCGGCCGCCCATGGGAAAGTTCGTTGATCCACGGGCAAAGAGTCACCGCAGAAGGAGTGCCTTCCTTGTGATATTGAAACCGTCACCTGACATGACAAGGAGATACACGCCGGTCGCACATTCATTACAGTCCCAGGTGATTCGATGATGCCCTATAGGGACCAGGCCGTCCACCAGCACTACCACCTCACGCCCTAAGATGTCGTAGACCCGAAGGCTGATGTAAGATTCTTTCGGTACGATGTACTCAAAGGTGGTCGCAGAATTAAAGGGATTGGGATAGTTCGGGCAGAGGGTGAACTCGCGCAACAGCACGTCGTGTCTTTCGTTGGCATCCAAAACGGTAACGGTCTGGATTAGCGTGTCATTTGCCGTCTGTAAGTCCACGGCGTACCGCACGCTGACCTGCATGGTGTAGAAGTTCCCTTGCCCGAAGGGCACCATCCAGGGCTTAAAGGCAACCTCCGTCGTCGAGTCCTGTGGCAAGGCATGGTCCACGCGCACATAGTCTTCGTACTCCCCAATCGCGCATTTGGCCGTGAAGAATGTGACAAAATAGTTGTAGTTGCAGTTGTTGCGGACGGTGATCCGCGGCGCGTACGTGAGTCCTTCCCTCACATCCCCGCTCGGTTCAAGGATGCCCACGATGCCGATGTCGAAGACGATCTCAGATGTGAGCCAGGGCGAATAATCAACATTTAGGGTCACGCCATCGCCACTATCAGGCCCGGCAGGATGGCCCCACCAGTTGTACTCTGCATCAACGTCCTCAAACATGCTTGGAACATGCACTCCATTTACTTCGTTGCCAGTGATGTTGCAGAAATGTGCCTGTGGAAGGTGTGTGTCTTCAGCGAAGATCGCGCCCCCCGCTGAACCGTTGTTGTCCTGGAACTGGCTGTACAGAATCACAGCCCCTGCGTCATCCGTGATGGCAACGCCGCCTCCTTCGCCGGCATTGTTGTTTCGGAGCAGATTCTCCATCAGCATAACGTTGCCTTGTCGCGTAATGAACAATCCTCCGCCGCGATCCGCACCATTATTTCGAATGACGTTTCCGATGATGACCGCGCTGCTGGAGTAGCAGTCAACTCCGCCGCCGTCGTTCGTGGCTGAGTTGTCGGTTATGATGTTGTTACGAATGGTCGGAGAGCTAGAAGCACAGCGAACTCCGCCTCCCCACCAGTCTGAAGAGTCGTGAGCCCAGCCGTTCGTGATGGTGAATCCATCAATAAGCGTCGTCTGCCCCAGTCCGGAAAAAACATCAATGACCCGGTCTTCGCCGTTTGCATTGATAATGGTCTCTTCAGGGCCGTACTGACTCATTAACTTGATGTTGGGTCGTGATGGCCACACGAGCGTTTCGTAGTACGTACCGCGTGCGACAAGTACGGTATCTCCTGCGTTGGCTGCGTTCAGTCCGGCCTGAATCGTGCTGTAGGTGGAATCCGGATGGACAAAACGGATGGTAGCGTGCGCCGAAGTGCATGACACCAGGGCCAGCAAGGCCATCGCAGCGGGACGACAAAAGATTCTCATAACCAGTCTTCCTTCAATTTTTAAAGTTTGATGAGAATGCGAGAATCCAATTTGCATGAGCATATCAGCTCTATAAGAGAGCTTCGTGTGGCGTGGTGTGGCGATCCCGCGACCAAAGGTCATCGGTAGTACTGAAAAACCACCGAAAAGATACGAAAGGATATCGGCATAATCAAGTCATCTGTCGCTCTTCTATTTCGTAACAAGAAGCCCTTTCGGAACGGTCCGAAGGGGCTTCGAAAACGCAACCGATTGGGAATTCGCGTTTAGTGGTCGTCGCTCGCTTGAATAATGTAGAAATACTTCTGGTTCGTTCCGACCTCGTGCGTGAATTCCAGACTTTGCGTCACGCCAAGGAGATTGCCGGCGCCTGGCGTGAACATCGGGTCGAGACTGCCATAGACATGATACCAAATGTCCCCTTGCTCCGGGTGACCTCCGCCGCCGGTCATGACTTCTTGCCACTGAAGATGGACATAACCTGGGGAAGGTTGGGCCATTGCCGTAACCATCGTTTCATCCGGTGGCAGGTTGTCTATCGAATATCCGGAATCGGGTTCGGAATCGAAATAAGTCCCCGGATCCGAAGTCCCGGCTCTGATAAAGAAAGTGGACCAGTAGATGCCATTCGATGTGGAATCGGCAAGAGTCGGGCAGATGGCGGCGTACGTTTCCTCTTCGAAGGCCGGCACCGTGATGATGAACTCCCACTCACCCGGAGGCCAGTCAAGACCACTATGTCCAGCTTTTCCATTATCAAAGAAATACTGGTCAAT
>JAZDIW010000197.1:0-3506 GCA_043804575.1 bacterium | reverse complement strand
CCGCGGCCTCGGCCGATTCCCCCGCGTCAAGCCTTAGCTCGACTTTCCATCGCTCATAGCCCTGAACCGCGATCTGAATTCTCTCTTTTCTCGGGTTCTTCGCCATGACTAATCCAGGAATACTCCACTTGTTGGCAAGGGAATTCGGATTTCAAACTGCAAGCACCCCACTTCTCCATCTTGGATAAGCAGACGGCCTGCCAGCTTTTGACACAAAATCTCACAGCGACGGAAGCGCTGTGGGACCTCCTCAAGCTCGAGACGAGATGGAAGGGAGAACTTGCAGCAAAATACTGTGTCTGCCTCCGAGCCGTCTCGCCTCGCTTGCAATCGAAGCGCGGGAGGAGGGCTCATGATTTCCAAAGTGTTCATCAGAAGAAGCGTCATCGCTCGCAGAAAGTGACCCGCCTGTGGGGGCGCGAAACGGGCAAAAGAACCCTCGATATCCGCGGTGATTCGACCCCCTTGCATGTGATAGAGAGGCCGCACGAGTTGAATGGCCAGATCCAGAAGTTTGTCAACCGATAGCCTGCTTGCCGCGTTGGTTACATCGCGGGCAAAAAGCTGCATGCCCGCCACGGTCTGCACCACGCTCTCTGTCGTCCGCTGAAGCTCCCGCACGGTCTGTGGCCCCCTCGCTTCATCCCCAAGATCCTCTTGAAGAAAGGCGATGGAATTGATCATGGTGCAAAGGGGATTGTTCAGACTATGGAGAAATCCCGGAAGAAGCCGAGCGACCTCCTGCGAGGACGGAAACGGCATTTCCATGCTCTCGGCGGGATTCTCTCTCATGAAGCTCGGCGATTTCATATAGCCATGCCTGGTTCAATCACTTGGAAAAAAGCAAAAAGCACGCCTTGTCTTGTCTCTATTCTAATCCCTTATTATTCAAATCATTAGACGGCCGAGCGAGAGTGAGCCGGTGATATTCCAGGCGGTCACGGAGCTCGCTGAGCGCAAGATATGCGCGCACATGCCCATCTCGAATCGCTTTCAGGTCATCGGCCAAATCCGGGCTCTCCTCGGCCAGCGCATCGTACAACAGAATCCCGAGTTGTTCAAGCTGGAGCGCCTCGGCAAGCGCGTTTTCGATGGAAATGACACACCGGGCCCTCGGAACACCGACGCCGTCCTTCTTCAGCCAATCGTCAAGCAAAAGGGCCTGGAGCACAGCTGACGAAACGGCGGGAATCGGTGCCATTGCATCTGTAGGCTTTAATTGTGGCAAACTCCCGACCGCGCGGTCCAATTCTATCCGCAGTTCTTCCCATGGAATTCGCCGAAGGAGCTCGCGGTAGAACTCGGCGCGATTGCGAAGCAAGCGGGCAAGAAGGGGATGGGTCACTTTGGCTTTTCTCAAATCTTCTGCCTCACGCGTGCGAGGCGAAAAAGTGCTACAGTATATCGAAAATCCGGGACTTTTTCAACCGCGACCGCCTGAGCGCTCTCTCAAATAGGGGGGGGTGACAAGAAAGGTGCTTTGCCTCTTGACTTTTTAGTGGAAGTTTCCTATTATTTCCAGTGCCTGGGCGAATTGCTCCCGGACGAGACTCTGCGGACCGGTACTCAATTCGCTTCAGGCAACCTGCGGCTGTGACGCAATGGTAGCGTATCAGCTTCCCAAGCTGGGTGTTGCGGGTTCGAATCCCGTCAGCCGCTCCCACACCCAAAATCCCTTTGGAGAAATCCGAAGGGATTTTAATTTCCCCCTGCCCGCGGGGGGATGAAAGGGGGGTAGCCGAGCCAGCTTCTCAACCATATTTTTCGCCGTGGCGGGTCTCCAGATCCGCCCGGAATCCTTCTCCCTCGCCGAGCAGGGTCTCCCGACGCTGCCGAAACATCCGCCTCGCCGTGTCGGGTGCCCTCACCCGCCCGGAATAAAATTTCTATTGACATTTCCTCTTTTCCACTGTATCTTGAAGAGGTTTCCCGCGTTCTGCGCTGAACGCAAAAGACCCGCTTTGTCCATTATCAGGCGGGACGCTCCCTCCTCCTGCATGCCCCCCCCACCGGGGACGGTGGGGGCTAGAACATATCTCAAAAATACGGATGCCAACAAACCATTGATCAGGCTCAATTTGCGCGAAGCGAGACGGTAGTGGTCAGTTCACAAGATTCCGGCCGGGTTGCGCTGGAATACGCTTCCCGCACTGTGCAAGTGATCAAGCTGCTTAACCCGGCTCGGCGAAAACAGAAACCAATTCCCCTATGATATTTTTGGGATACGCTCTAGTGCTGAAAAAGGGACAAGGCCTCGTAGCGCCCGACGGCAGTCCGCTCCGATGCCCGCACGCGGGAGCGTGCGGTCTAGTACGAAAAAAACGAGACGACCTGTCGAAAAACGACACTATGCGGCATCGGGTAATCTTCTATCGGCGACTCAGAATAGAAGTCAAGCGAAATAGAAGTGATTCGAAACGGGCGGGCAGCTCCCTGCCCACAAGAAACCGTCAGACAGAAAGGGGAAATCACCATGAAACAGATTTGGACAATTTTGCTCATGCTTGCCTTTGCGCAGGCGACCTTTGGGCAATTATCGGGGCCTCTGAGTGGCGTGTTGGGTCCGAGCACCCATCATGTCGTTGGCACAATCTATGTGAATTTCGGCGACAGCCTTACCATTATGCCCCCAACGACTCTTATCTTCGATGGTCCCTATCCCTTCAGAATCTATGGAACGCTCATGGCTGAGGGGACGGAAAGCAATTCAATTGTTTTCACAACCTATCAGTCAGGCTCGAATTATTGGCAGGGCCTGCGCTTCGCGTTCACTAGCAGTTCCGGAAGCCGGCTTGCTTATTGTCTTATTGAAAAAGGCTATGCGACGGGTGAATCGCCTTATGACAACGGTGGTGGAATTTGGTGCTATCAATCCTCGCCTGCCTTCCTCAATTGTACGGTAAGTGAAAACTCCGCAAGCAATCACGGTGGTGGTGTGTATTGCGGACAGTGTTCACCCATCTTCACGAATTGTACGCTCAGCGGTAACGCAGCGTCAGATGGCGGTGGTGGACTGTACTGCTACCAATCCTCCCCGACTTTCACCAATTGCACCATAAGCCAGAATTCGGCAGGTAGTGGGTACGGCGGCGGGGTGAGCTGCGTTGACTCCTCGCCGTCCTTCATCAATTGCGAAATTGGCCACAACGCGACAGCGTTGTACGCGGGCGGAGTGTACTGCTATGGATCTTCGCCGATTTTCACCGGTTGCACTATCACGGGCAATTCCACATGGGGCATAGACGGCGATGGGGGTGGCATAGGTTGCCACCACTATTCTTCGCCGACCTTCGCCAATTGTGTTATTACTGGCAATTCCGTAGGCCGCGCGGGCGGCGGCGTCCATTGTGAGGTTTCTTCACCGACTTTCACCAGCTGCAGTATCGCTGGCAACTCGGCAGGAGGGAGAGGCGGGGGACTGTATTGCGGCTGGAATTCTGCGCCGATCTTAACGAATTGCGCGATAAGCGGCAACGCCGCAAGCTCCGGCGGTGGGGTGTATTGCG
>JAZDIW010000196.1:0-2754 GCA_043804575.1 bacterium | reverse complement strand
TTGCTCTGCTCTGCTATCCGGACGGCGAGAAGCGTTATATTCTGGCTCCCGACGGACTTCGCGTCAACGACAGGATTATGAGCAGTCGGAGCGAAGTCGAGATTCGCGTGGGCAATGCTTGTCCCCTCGAACGGATTCCCTTGGGAACCTTTGTTCATAACATCGAGATGAGGGTCGGAAAGGGAGGACAGCTCGCGCGGGGCGCGGGTGCGGCGGCCCAACTGATGGCGCGGGACGAGAAATATGCGCTCTTGAAACTTCCTTCCAGCGAAGTGCGGAAAGTGCCGATGACATGCTTGGCTACGATCGGACAGGTCGGCAACATTGACCATGAGAAGGTTTCTTCCGGGAAGGCCGGGCGCAGTCGCTGGTTGGGTTGGAGGCCGCATACCCGAGGAGTGGCGATGAATCCCGTGGATCACCCGATGGGAGGCGGAGAGGGCAAGTCTTCCGGGGGCCGTCATCCCTGCACCCCGTGGGGCAAGATCACGAAGGGACTCAAGACGCGCCGGCCGCGAAAGCAATCTTCGAAGCTCATTGTCCAGCGACGCAAAGGGAGAGCAGTCTGATGGCACGCTCACTGAAGAAGGGACCCTACATTGAATCAAGGCTCTTGGAACGCGTCCAAGAGATGAATCGAACGAATACGAAGAAGGTTCTTCGGACTTGGTCGCGACGCTCCGTCATTGCCCCCGAATTCGTCGGTCACACCCTCGCCGTTCACAACGGACGGAAATTCTTGCCCGTATTCATCACGGAGAACATGGTGGGACACAAATTGGGCGAATTCGCCCCGACTCGTACTTTCAAGGGGCACAGCGGCAGGAAGAGCGAGAAGACGGTGGCCAAGGGGGGTAAGGCGGGCAAGGCGGGCAAGACGGGTAAGAAAGGATAGTGGGATATGCCGCAGGCTCGGTGTTTGGTTCGTTTCCTCCGGATGGCGCCGCGCAAGGTGCGACTCATTGCGGATTTGGTGCGAGGGCGGAAAGTGAATGACGCGCTGCAAGCCTTGGAGTTCAGCCCGAGAGCGGCGGCACGGCCCGTTGAGAAAGCCATTCGCTCGGCCTTGGCCAATCTGTTGCAGGGCGAGGCCGGACGCGAAATCAATCCGGACGAGGCGGTGGTGAAGACGATTTTTATTGACCAAGGTCCGACGCTGAAGCGCTTCATCCCGCGAGCGATGGGACGGGCAACCGTGATTCGGAAACGAACCAGTCATCTGACGGTTTGGGTCGCGGGCGAAAAGGCGAAAGCTGCGGCGGAAGGTAGGGCAAAAGAGAAGAAGCGACGCGCTCGGAAAGCGGCGAAATAGGGAGTTCGTGTGGGACAGAAAACCAATCCAATCGGCCTGCGGCTCGGCATCAACAAGACCTGGAATAGTCATTGGTTTGATGAGAAGAAATTTGCGGAGAAACTGCACGAGGATCTCTACCTGCGCCGCTATTTGTCCAGCCGCTTGAAGGGAGCGGGCGTGGCCAAGGTGCAAGTGGAGCGAACCCCTCGCCAAGTGGTTTTGACCATTCACACGGCGCGACCCGGGATTGTCATCGGTCGCAAGGGCGTGGAAGTGGATAAGCTGAAAGCGGAGCTGCGACAGATTACGAAGAAGGATGTTCAAGTGAACATCTTCGAGATTAAGCGGCCCGAACTCGAAGCGACTCTCGTGGCGGATAACGTGGCGCGACAATTGGAAGGGCGAGTCTCCTTTCGCCGGGCCATGAAGAAGGCGATTCAGACAACCCGCCGGATGGGAGCGGAAGGCGTCAAAATCATCTGTTCCGGCCGGCTGGGCGGAGCGGAGATGTCGCGCACCGAGGGATATAAGGACGGCCGCATTCCTCTGCACACGCTTCGGGCCGATATTGACTATGCGCTGGCCGTTGCCAAGACCACCTATGGCACGATTGGTGTCAAGGTCTGGATCTGCAAGGGAGAAATTCTGGGGAAGAAGGAACTGTAATTTGGCACGATGCTCTTGGGGCATCGTCTTGGTTGATAGAAGGGTAGGGCACCGAGGTGCTGGCACCGAAAAGAGTAAAATATCGTAAGCAGCAGCGGGGTCGTCGCGCGGGAATGGCGACTCGAGGGGCCGAGGTGGCGTTTGGCGAATATGGACTGAAGGCGCTGGAGTGCTGCTGGATGACCAGCCGCCAGATCGAGGCGGCGCGCGTGGCATTGACGCGCTCTATCCGTCGCGGCGGCAAGGTATGGATACGCGTCTTTCCGGACAAGCCGGTTACGAAGAAGCCTGCCGAGACGCGCATGGGAAAAGGAAAAGGGGCCCCGGAGTTTTGGGTCGCCGTTGTGCGTCCGGGAAGAATTCTCTTTGAGATTGAGGGAGTCTCCGAATCGGCCGCCCGCGAGGCTCTGCGTCTGGCCGCGCACAAACTGCCGATCAGAACCCACTTTGTGCACTGCGAAACTCGGCGCTGAAGCGGTGCCGAGGCAAGGATAAAGAGCGAGCGTAGGATTCCCTTTTTAAAGCTACCTGCAGGAGAGATAGGCGGCAATGGCAACGCAAAAGGATACCCCGCTGAAGATGGTGGAAATCAAAGAGCTGTCTTTACCCGAGCTTCAAGCGAAGCTTCGGGATTGGGAAGACAAGCTCGATGCCCTTCGTTTCCAGCTAAGTTCCGGGCAACTGCCGAATACGGCGCGGGTGACGCTGATTCGCCGTGACATTGCGCGACTCAGGACCATTTTGCGCGAAATCGAGACGGGGATTCGCAAGCCCAAAGGAGCAGTCGGATGAAT
>JAZDIW010000195.1:0-6629 GCA_043804575.1 bacterium | reverse complement strand
CAGGCGCGAGCGCAGGCGCTCGATTAAGACTTCGCGCGACGGCGGCTCCAAGAAGATGAGCACGGCTTCGGGCATCAGCTCTTTCAGATGCAGCGCGCCCTTCACATCCAAATCAAAGCAGAGCGTCTCGCCCGCTTCGAGGCAGCGCAAGGTCACATCCTTCAGCGTCCCGTAAAGATACCCGTGAACCTCTTCCCACTCTAAAAACTTGCCCGCGGCAACTTTTTTCTCAAACTCCTCGCGCGAGATGAAGTGGTAGTTCACGCCATTCACTTCGCCGGGTCGCATGGCACGGGTCGTTGCAGAAACCGAATAGCCCCACTCGGGATGGCGCTCGCGCAAGGCGTTGATGACCGTCGTTTTGCCGCCGCCCGACGGCGATGAAAAGATCAAAAGTCGCCCGCGCTTACTCAATGTTCTGCACCTGCTCCCGCAGCTTCTCAAGTTCTTCACGAATGCGAATCGTCAGACGCGAAATATCGAGACAACCTGTCTTCGATGCTATCGTGTTCGCTTCGCGATTCAACTCCTGAAGGATAAATCCAATCCGCTTCCCCGCCCCGACCGGAGGCTTCTCCAGCGTCTCCAAGCCTTGCGCCAAATGGCTGCGCAGGCGCACACACTCCTCGGTGATATCCATTCGATCCACGAGCAGCGCCAGTTCAAGCTCCAGCCTGTATTCATCAAAATTATCCGGCAAGGAGAGGCGGCTCAGGCGCTCCTTCATTTTTTCCAATGTGCGCGCGGGTAGTCCCTGTTGATACTGTTCTATTTCTTCGATAGTCTGACCAATGAACTGCAGACGGTTCTTCATATCGTCTGCAAGAACTTGTCCTTCGGCAGCGCGCATTTGCTGCAAGTCTGTCAGTGCCCTCTCCGTCGCCTCGCTCGCCAAGCGAAGCAGCAGTTGACTCAATTCGGCATCCTCCGCAGGTGCGAGAAGCTCAGGAAAAGCAATCAAATGGGCGAGCTTCACTTCATCTTTCAGGCCGAGAGATTTGCTCAGGGATTCGAGCTGCTTGGCGTAGTTCGCGGCGAGATTCGCGTCAAAGTGAAGAGCGGGAGGTGCGGATGCGGAGCGAGTTTCCGAAAGCACCAAAGTCACGCGGCCTCGTTCGATCTGACGGCGGCAAAGTTCGCGCAGCTCGGACTCATAGTTCTGCAGAGACCGCGGTGCGCGCAGAAGGAAATCGAAATAGCGGTTATTCAGGCAGCGGATCTCCGCGCCGACGCGAATTCCCTTCGCTTCGGCTTCCCCCCGCCCGAATCCGGTCATGGAGTAGATGCTATTGGAGCTTTCTGGCATAACCTGCTATTTCCAGCTTAGACCGAGTGAGACCCGATGCGTATTGCCCAACTCTTCGTGAGGTTGGAAAGCATAATCGAGCGTCACCGACGAGACGGAAAGCCCCGCACCTGCGGTGATATTCTCGCCCATTAGGCCGCCCCGAAGTGCCAACACTTTGGAAATCAGATATTCCGCGCCAAATCGAGGCTCAACGCTCAAAGCACCCGCATGGATGACCTCGGCTTCGCCACGGCTCTCGAATCGACCACGGAAGTCCGCCATGATTCGCAGATCCGCACGCAAACTCGGAAGCTCCGCCGACCACGCTCCACCTGCAATGACCGAAGGTGCGATGATTTCGGTGCGCCCTGTTGTCCACGCGAGGGCACTGCCCGTCACATCCCGAAGCGCCAAGCCGACAGCCACATGGCGGCCAAATTCGCGGGCGAGGGCGAGGTCGAAGCCGATGCCATAGGCGGATTTCCCCGCCACTCCTTTATAGAGCAGCTTGGCGCTGCCTCCCCAGCTCCACCCCCAAGGGCCTCGCGTTCCGGCAGAGACCATAAGAGCCAGTTCATTATCGCTTGTCATGTCGCGCACGAGGACGCGATTGTCATCGCCGAGAGGCCTGCTTGCGTCTTGCAGCGCCGTCAGAGGAATATCCCCGACTCTGGCGTAGAGAATCGTAGCGCCCAGACCTGCCTTGTCGCCCAATGGCTTCGCAAGACCAAGATAATCATAGGAATAGGTGTTATCAAAATAGGAGGCATGCATGAACTCGGCCGAATTCCGCTCTATCCTGCCGAGCCTCGCCGGATTGTGGTAGCCTGAAGTGGCCTCACTGGGCAGAGCGACTCCCGTTCCCCCCATGGCCAAGGCTCGTGCCCCGGCGCCCATGTCGAGGAACTCGCCGGCAAAGCGGCCGATTCTGACCGCGCCCGCCTGCGAAATCCCAACAAAAACAAGGGAGGCCGCGAGCAGAGCAGCGGCGCGTTTGAAGCCAAAGATTCTATGAAGCGGGTTCATCTGTCCCCTTTTGGCTAATCCTAATAAATTTAAAGAAAAACATCGCCAGAGTCAAGCCCTATTTGACGAGGAAGATGCTCCACTTTTTGCAGCTAATTCTTTCAATTCGTGTAGCTTGCTTAGCGCTTCGCGAGGGCTGAGGTCATTTAGGTTGAGAGCCGTCAGCGCATCTACAATCTTCTGTGTCTCCGGCTCGAATAGTGTCAACTGCAAATCACGAGTGGAATTGGAAATAGGCGCGGATGGCTGAGTTTGAGATCTCAGTGTCTCGAATTCGGGAAGAAGCTCACTCGCGCGCCCGATTACTCTTAGCGGTAAGCCCGCAAGTTTGGCAACTTCAATCCCATAGCTCTTATCACATCCGCCCGGAACGATTCGGTGCAGAAAGACAATGCGATCCCCCCATTCCTCGACTTCCACGCGATAGTTTCGGATGCACTCGAAAACTTCCGCCATGCGGTTAAGTTCATGATAATGCGTGGCGAAAAGCGTTTTTGCATGCAGTCCGGGAACCTCATGCAGGTATTCCGTTACCGCCCAAGCGAGCGCCATCCCGTCATAGGTGGAAGTCCCTCGCCCGACTTCATCGAGCAGGATGAGACTGCGCGGCGTGGCATTGCGCAGGATATTGGCAACTTCAGTCATCTCCACAAGAAAGGTGCTTTCGCCGCCCGCCAGATTATCTCCGGCGCCGACGCGTGTGAAAACGCGATCCACAACTCCGATGCGGGCGCGTTTGGCGGGAACGAAGGAGCCGACCTGAGCCATCAGGACACAGAGAGCGATCTGACGTAAGAATGTGGATTTGCCCGCCATGTTCGGCCCGGTCAGAATCATGATTCGAAAGGCTTGACCATCCATCGCGAGGTCATTCGGAACAAATCCTTGGCCGGGGGCAAGCAGAGATTCCACAACAGGATGGCGACATTCCATCAGCTCCAAATCCAGTCCCTCATGCACCTCGGGCCGCACATAGTCTTTCTCTCGCGCGACCTGAGCAAGAGAGACATAGACATCGAGTTCCGCCAAGGCACGCGCGATCTCCAGAATGCGCGCTGAGTGCGACGCGATCTCCGAGCGAATCCGACCCCAAATCTCGGCCTCGAGCTGCCCGATTTTCTCTTCGGCCGAGAGGATTTTCTCTTCCCATGTTTTGAGCTCGGGGGTCACATAGCGTTCGCTGGAAACCAAAGTCTGCTTTCGGGTGTAATTTGCCGGGACACGCGACTTATGGGCATTCGTGATTTCGATATAGTAACCGAAGACTTTGTTATATGAGATTTTCAATGAGGGAATGCCCGTGCGCGCGCGTTCGGCCTCTTGATGCTCCAGGATCCACTTGCGCGCGCCGCTTTGAAGTTGGCGCAATTCATCCAAGTCGCGCGAAAAACCTTCTCGAATCGCTCCACCCGCCGAAAGCTGCGCCGGAGGTTCCTCCACGAGTGCCCGCGAGAGAAACTCCACAAGGTCCGGCATCGGCGCCAGAGTCGCCATAATTTCCTGAAGCGGCGCTATAGGGAATGCGCCGAAGAGTTCCTCAAACTGCGGCAATCGCGCAAGCACTTGTTTGAGTAGCACGGCATCTCGCGGACTCCCGCGACCCGCCACAAGGCGACCCAGAAGGCGCTCCAAATCGCCGATACCCGAGAGAGTCTCCACGAGTTTCTGGCGAAGCCTGTCCTCGGAGAAAAGAAATTCGACCCTGTCCAAACGCTGATGAATCATTTCAGCATCGGCCAACGGCTGCAGGAGCCAGCGTCGAAGGAGGCGACTGCCGGGGAGTGAGCGGGTTCGATTCAGGACGGCGAGGAGAGTGGCACGTTTATTATCCCCCGAAAGCGATTCGACGATTTCGAGATTCCGGCGCGTGGTGGCATCGAGCACGAGGTCTTTCTCGGAGCGAAAGACCTGCAGATTCGGCAGGATGGGAGCCTCTTCTCCGAGGTTGGAGCGAGTGTAATAGAGAAGTGCACCAGCGGCGGCAACGGCAAGTTCCAAATCCTGCATGCCGAAACCTTTCAGCGTCAGCACATCAAAATGGCGGCGCAAGGTGCTTTCGGCAGCCTCTTTTGTGAAACGCCAATCGGGAAGCGCCATGAAGGCAGTCTCCATCCCCTGAAGCAGGCTCGCTATCTCTTCGCGTTGGCCGCTGGCGCAGAGAATCTCCGAGGGTTCCAATGCCGCCACCCGCGCCGCAAGTTGCTCCCGAGGCAAAAGGCCCGTGAAAAACTCGCCCGTTGTTACATCGGCATAGGAAAGTCCCGCCTTTTCTTTGTCAAGATAGATGGAAGTCAGATAGTTGTTCTTGCCCGCATCAAGCACTTTTTCCGAGAAAGTGGTTCCAGCAGAGACAACCTCTGTAACAGAGCGCTTGACAATGCCTCGGGCAAGTTTCGGATCCTCGACTTGGTCGCAGACGGCCACGCGATAGCCTGCGCGGGTCATTTTCGCGAGGTAATGCTCAAGCTGGTGATGAGGAAATCCCGCCAGAGGCACCTTCGCCGCTTTTCCATGAGCCCGTGATGTCAGAGTCAATCCGAGCACTTCGCTGCCGAGTTTGGCATCCTCGTAGAAAAGCTCGTAGAAATCTCCCATCCGGTAGAACAGGATGACATCGGGATACTTCGCTTTGATCTCGTGGTATTGTTCGAGCAGCGGCGTCGAGTTTCTCATCGCCTCATCTTACAGACAAAAACCGTCTCCAACCGTGGGAGACGGAAAAAAAAACAAACCGGGCCCTAATCGCAAGCCGCCTATATCTTAATGATACGAAACTCGAGCCCGAAATCTTCCTTTAGTTCCTCACCGGCCTCTTGAGCCGCTTCGCGAGACGGATAAGCGCCCACGCGGACATGATGCAAGAGCGTTTTCGTGCTTTGCTTGGAGAAAATCTCTACCGAAAAACCCGCCGCCCGAAGTTTGCCGGCCAATTTCTCCGCGTTCTGCTTCACTCTGAAAGCTCCGACCTGAACCCAAATCCCCACGGCTTCTTTTACGCCTACATCATGGGGAATTTTGGGTGGCTCGGTGATAGGCCGAACGGAAGGCTCTGGTGCTATGGGCTTTGGCATTTCTTTTGGCGGTTCCTTCGACGGCTCAGGAGACGGGACAGGTTCTTGTCTTTCAACCGTAGGCTTTGGTGGTTCCTTCGCAGGTTCAGGCGGCTGGGCGATTTCTTGTTTCTCAATCGTAGGTGTCGGCGACGGTTCCGGTTCGGGAGGTGCAGGTGAGGGTACAGCGGCAACCACTTCTTGGCTCGTAGAGACTTCCTTCAAGGTCTCCGGCACTTCCGCTTTCAGGCTCCATCCGGGGGCGACAAAAGGCGGCAGGCTCCGACCCCATGCTTGATAAGCCAAGAGCCGTTCCTGGGCAAGATGATCCACATCCGTCTCGGGATAGCGCCACGAAATGACTTGGTACAGCGAGCAGGCACGGACAGCATCCACTTCCGTCATCGCCGCAAGATAATCCTGATAGCGCATGAGGCTATCTACACCTTCGACTCGTTGTCGAGCCTGCACCAGGCGCCCTCCTTGAATCAGCTCGAGGACAGTCTGCGCCATGAGCGGTTGCGCAAGGATAAGTGGCAAAAACAGGAGGATAAACATGATTCTACACTCCAAAACTATCCAGAGCCCCGCAATTGGGACAACGCCACAAGGGTTCACGCGTCATATAGCGACATTCCGAACAATTAAATTCATAGGCTTCTTTGATCACGCGGGCGAGAATATCTCGAGTCAGCGTAACCAGGCGGTTCGTATCCTTTTGTTCGCCGTAGATCCGAACGAGTAGTCTGCGCAGCCAAAGGCTTTCCGGATTCTTCTCAAGACCGTCTTCGAGCACGGCAATGCTTTCGGCTCGGTCTCCGCGCTTCTCCAGGAATTTCGAGAGCGCGACATAGGCGTGCACATTTTGCGGGTGCTTGCGAAGTACGGTGCGATAGATTTGCTCGATTTCTCCAAAGCGTCCCAACTCAAAGAGATTGCTGGCCAGACGCTCGAAGACAATATAGGCTTCTCCCGGATTGCGCTCGAGAAGCCGTTTCCATATATTGACGGCATCTTGAGTGCGTCTCTCGCGAATATAGGAATCGCCCCAATAGAGAAACGGCGCCGGACACTGCGCGTCGAGCTTGACGGCATCTCGCAAACAGAATCGGCCGTCGCGTTCTTTGCCACGCTGAGCCAGTTGAAGGGCTTCCTGCACCTTCAGAAGCGCGAGTCGTCGAGCGGACACTCCCCCGTCGAGGGACTGGAGCTTTTGCGCGGTTTCGAATGCCGCGGCCCAGTTCTGCTGCTTTTCCAGCAGGGCC
>JAZDIW010000194.1:0-2975 GCA_043804575.1 bacterium | reverse complement strand
GACAAAGCGCCCAGCCCGTTTGCGCCCGCAATTCTTCCGGAATGATTCCTTTCCATCCGTGAGCGTCCAGTGAGTCCCCGATCCATTTCCTTCGTGGCTCAAATTTCTGATAACAACGCCGGAGGAATTGGACGGCATCGTTGGCGACAGCCGTCGAAGAGTCTTCTGGCAATAGCGGCGCTCCGCAACATACGGCGCAGCGACCGCACGGCTCAGGGTCAGGATCGTCCAACTCTTTCTGAAGAAAGGCCATCAGACATTCCGTGCTGTGCAGGTAATCCTGCATACGTCTCTGTTCTCGCTTGCGCACTTCAATCAATCGCTCTACCTTTCGGCGATCCGGAGCATAGCGAACCGGTGTTCGGTACCATCGTGATTCGAACTGTTCAATGGGGGAAGGATGTTCCGTGGCCAGGGTTCGGAGGACTTTTTCGATTTGTCCGAAGGAGAGATTGAGTTTCTTTTGAAGCAGCGTTATCGAAAGACCTCCGGGTTCATTTTTCAGCGCTTTCAGCACAATCTCCACATGCGCTTCCGGCGGAAAAGCGGTTCGCAGGAAGTAGTCCGCAATTTCGTCATCTTCCCGGCCACCTAATAGAACCGCGTAAGCCGTCTCGAGAGCGCGCCCGGCACGACCCACTTGTTGGTAGTAATGGATTACCGAAGCGGGACGCTGGAAATGAATGACAAATCCCAAATCGGGTTTGTCGAATCCCATGCCCAACGCCGTCGTCGCGACCAGTGCTTTGACCTCATTCTTCAGCAATTTCGCTTCGAGCTCCTTACGCGACTCGGTCTCCAAATCACCATAATAGGCATGCGCATCAATTCCTCGTGACTGGAGCCATCCGGCGACGCGCTGTGCATCCCGCACCGTCAGGGTATAAATGACGCCGCTTCCCGTAAGTCGCGGAACTTGTTCGGCCAGCCATGCCATGCGCGCCGCTTGGCTTGGCAGAGAGATATTCTGGAGACGCAGACTCTTGCGCGCCAAGGGGCCGCGGATAGCTCGGAGGTTTCCAAGCTGCGCCTGAATATCTTCAACCACTCGGTCATTCGCCGTGGCGGTGGTCGTCAGCACGGGGATGTTTCGCGGAAGAGCCTGCACGATGCGAACAATGCGGCGATAATCCGGGCGAAAATCGTGTCCCCAATCGGAGATGCAATGCGCCTCATCAACCACAAGAAGCCCGATGCGCGCCGCCACCGGCATCAGCACTTTGCTGCGGAACTCATCATTGGCTAATCTTTCCGGCGATATGAGAAGCAAGTCAACGGTTCCCGCATGCAATTCGTCCTGCACGCGCTTCCAATCTTCGGGGTTGCTCGAATTGATGGTTTCCGCATGGATGCCGATCCGCCCCGCGGCGCGGATTTGATCTCGCATCAAGGCGAGAAGAGGAGAGATGAGCAGCGTCGGGCCGGAGCCGGCGTCGCGCAAGAGCCGCGTCGCCAGAAAATAGACGACGCTCTTGCCCCAACCGGTGCGCTGAACCACGAGCAGCCGAGCTCTATCGCGCACCAGAGCTTCAATCGCTTCCCACTGACCGACATGAAAAACCGCCCGAGGGTCATTCAAAGAGCGCCGCAGTAGCTCTTCGGCTTGCTCCTTTAAGGAAGTTGTTGCTAATAGTAAGGACATTTAATAATAATCCACGACCGGGAGGTCGCGGCTAGTAATATATCTCCACTCGCCGCGGCATGCGTCCCGCGTGCCCGGAATAGAAATTACTGAATCGTTGCCAATCGCTCCAGCGCTTCCCGAATCCGCTCGAGGGGTTGCGTCAGTGCAATGCGGATGAATCCCGTACCCATTCGGCCGAAACCTCGGCCCGGCGTGACAATCACATTCTTCTGCAAGGCATTATCAATAAATGGCATTTCATCCGCACCGACGCGCGCCCAGACATAGAAAGTCGCGGGCGAGTGCGTGACTTTCAGGCCGATTTTTTCAAGGCCCTCTTCCGCCAAAGCGCGGCGCTCGCCATAGATTTTGCGCATCTCTTCCACTTCGGGCGGCGGCGTGGCTCCTCGATAGCGGCCAAGCGCGTCGGCCATCGTGCGTTGAATCATCAGCGGCGCGCCGGAATCAATCTGCGATTTGCATTTCGCCAAGCCCGCGATGTAATCTTCGCGTCCTGCCGCAAAACCGATGCGGAAACCCGTCGCATTGAAGACTTTCGATATGGAGTGCATTTCGACAGCATTCTGCGTAAACTGCAAGAGCGATGGCGCGCTGTAGCCGCCGAAAGTCATCTCGCTGTAGGCGTTGTCGTGGACGATGACCGTTTCGGGATGCGAATCGCAGAAATCAGCAAGCTCGCGGTAAAATGCCTCGGGAGCGATCGCGCCAGTCGGATTATTGGGGTAGTTCAAAAAGAGCATTCGCACGCCCTCGGCCTCGCGAAGTCGCGGCAGGAATCCGTCTTCTTCTCGCAGCGCAATCGTCCGTGCATGACCGCTGCACAAGGTCGCCACGCCCGCGCCATAGACGGGATACCCGGGCGAAGGCACGCCGACTTCATCGCCGGGATTGACATAGACGCGGCCCAGACTCGACAGGCCCTCTTTCGCGCCGATGACGACGCAGATTTGCTTGGCGGGGTCGAGCTCGACGCCGAAGCGACCTTTGAAAAAGCGCGCGATGGCTCGGCGCACTTCGATGTCGCCCTGCGAACTGGAATAGAGATGAACATCCGGATCGGCGGCGTGCCGCTGCAGCGCTTCGACGAAAAACGCGGGCGGCGGCAAATCCGGGTCGCCGATCCCCAAATCAATCACATCTTCCCCCCGCGCCCGCTTTTCCGCCGCTTTCCTTTGCAGCTCGGCGAATGGATACGGCGGCAACGCATTGAGCCGATGAGCATAAAGAGGTTTCATAGAAAATTCCATCAAATCTAATTTGTAATCCAACGACGCATCATTCGCGGCGGTGAATCTCCCGATTCACCCCGCGTCAAGTGACAATTCCGGGC
>JAZDIW010000193.1:0-9380 GCA_043804575.1 bacterium | reverse complement strand
AGCCCGCCTCCTTCACCGCATAGGTAATGCTCGTCTGCGGGTTGAAAGGATTCGGATAGTTCTGATTCAGCGCATACTCGGTCGGAACCGGCACCGCAGGCGTCGCCTCCACCGTCTGCTCATACTCGTGAACCGTGCCATTGATGTCACGCGAGATGAGACGATAAGCGTAGGTCACGCCGTTGACCACCGCACGGTCAGCGTATTGATAATTCCTCGCCGTCGTGCTGTTGCCAGCACCTTCCACCGTTCCAACCGTCAACCACTCGCCGGACGCGGTCTTGCGCTGCACATCGAACCGGGCGTTGTCCTGCTCGCTGGCGGTCGTCCACTTCAAGGTCACCTCGCGGTCGCCCGCAATCGCCTCAAGAGTGGTCAGCTCCACCGGCAACGGACAATCGCTGCTCTTGATAACCAGGTCATACGGACCGCAACCATCCCACATCGCCACCGAAACATAGTAGGTACCCGGACCCACCACCTCTCTGATGGTCTCCACCTCGCCACTATGGGTAACATTCGCCGTGTTGACACAACAATTCAACATGTCTTCTTCACCGTCCAAAGTTGGGCAGCAGTTCACGAGCGCAAGCTGTGGGTCATTCCCGGCCGTGGGGGTAAGTCTGATGGTGATTGTGGTCTGGCATGCAACTACAAATTTGTACCAGCGCTTGGGATTCGTGGCATCTTGGTAGCCTGCACAATCGTCGCTCCAAATCCAATCAGCGCCCCAGATGCAATTCTGCTCTTGGTCATTCCAGTAGCAGGTGTTGTCACTGGTGGTGTATGTCCAGACTCCATGTCCTGGCGTGCCTTGACCCGTACAGGTTGCCTGATCGCACGGCTGGCAAAACGCCGGAGGGCTCGGCACTGCCGTCACCCGGATACAGAAATTGCCCTGCTCGCTGCAATTGAACGGGTACCAGTACTGACCCGGTGTCAGGTGTGACCAGTGGAAAGTAATTGCTCCATCCGGACAAGTCGTCCATTCATAACTGTTCGCAAAAAGAGGATTTGTGCAACATCCGCCGCTGTACAGATACGGAGACGAAGAACCCGATAGAGCTGTTCCGCACCACTCGACGGCGGCATCCCAGAGAGGCTCGGAGGCATCGAGTGTGAAAGTGTACCAGACATCCGGATACGCGAGTTCGGCACATTCCGGACCTGTCATACAAAAATTGCTTGCACAGGTCGGATTGGGATCGTTGACGGTAATTGGAGCAGCGTTCACGCAAGCATCGTTTGGCAGAGGTGGAACCGGTCCAGCCGAAGTCACATTCAGGATGGCCGTGCCGCAATAGCTGGCGTATCCCTCCACCTGAATCCAAATGTCACCCGGCTGGAAGCAACCGATAATCTCCGACTGCAGCGTGCCATTGGCATCGTCGTTGTAGGCAAGGTAGGTTACGCAGCACTCGCTCCAGATCCACAGATAGGTGTCATAGTTCGAGCCCATGAGGCTGACGGTTAGTAGCTCCTCAGGAGCCTGCACATCGTAGGTGTAGAAAAGGTCAGGAGCGTCGTTGCCGCAAGTGTTGTCGAAAATACAGGTGTTACTCGTGTCGGTATAGGGCAGAGACGGAATTTGCCTGGTGACATTGCAATCGCTATGGGCAGTCCAGGCGTGACAGTCGACGATCAAAGTGAACGGGCAACCTGCCGGGCCGTCAGGACCATAGCGATCCACGACGATGTAATAGACCCCTGGTAACACACCAAGATCGACGAAGCTTATATCACCGTAAGCAATGCATGCATTTTCATCGCAGGCATTCAGGAAGAAAATGTCGTTGTCGCAAGGCATGTTTCCAAGCGTGCCCACTATCCAAGAATCAGCGTTGATCGTCAGCACATAGACGACTTCCGGGCCACTCTCCTGCCAATTGCTGCAGTTGTAATAGCTGACATTCATCGGGCCGGTCGTGTTGTCACCATAGACCGTCTGGCTGCCGTAGATTGGAATTGCATTCGAGCAGTCCAGAAGTCCGTCCGTATGACCTGCTGGCGGTTTCATGCCTTCCAGTTTCTTCGCCACAAGAGGATCTTTCACATCGGCCTTGCCAATGCTCGGGGCGGTCAGAGCTGAGCCTGCAGCGCCCACCGTAGTCATCTTCTCGTCTCCCGTCACGAGCGCATGCCAGCACACCAGAGCCACACCTACCGCCAAGACTCCAAACAACCAACTCTTCTTCATGGCTCACATTCCTCCCCGAATATCATCTTTTTTACTTTTTTGTCTCTCTTTTCGCTCGAATCTGTCGTCCAACAGATTGCTGCCTCGTTTCATAACAGGCATAATATAATGTGAAAACTCTGGCGAGTCAAGGAAAAAGACTCTTGAGCTGGACTGGAAATTCTCCATCTGTTTTCAACGCTTAAGCTTAGTATAAGATTATCAAGATAATAAATGATGTCAAAGGGTCGTCCAAGAGGAAAGCCCTTGCCGGAAGAGGCGTTGAGAGTTTTTGGGGTGCGTGGGGGCAAGAAAAGCGTCTAATGTATGGAGACAAGTATCCATGATGGGCACGCGGAAGGGTATGTCATCGCATCCGACCGGCCACAACTTGAACGAAGCAATTCTTGCGCAGGGGGCGGGCTTGATACAGACGCCACAGCGTCGCAGACTACTGTTGACGGTTCCAGCCTGAATGGGCGGAACAGACATGGCCTTATAGCCACGAGAAGAAACCCCGACCAGATCGTGGCCGGGGCTTCCTATTTTTGTCACGCGCGAAAGAGCGGCTATTGACCGCTGCGCTTTAGCAGAGCATCAGTTGGCTGCAAGAGCGGGGCACGGACTCGGCGTCACGATATTCTGAATGGTCGGCGGCGTGTTCTGGATAATAGGTGTGCAGTTTTCGCAGAAAACAACATCCCAAACCAGATCCCACTGCTTGCAGCACCAGACCGGTGGTACGGGGGGACACTCCGGATCCGCACGGGCGAAGTATTGGTCATTGCCTTGCGAGCGAACCGCGTAGCCGACAAGGTTGCCGTTTACGTCCTGCCCGACCGGTAGTTGACCCGTGTTACTCGGTCGGTCATACCAGCGAACCCGGCGGCCGGGGATATTTGCGTCCAAGGTGTTCCCATGATTGTCCGGCCGATAATCGTCGTTGCCATACGCGGCTCCGGCACGCGGATAGTTGACACCGTTATAATTCTTGTGTTGGGTATTCGGATTCCCTGCCGGGGCGGGCAGCGGAGTGAAGGCCGGCGGAGTACCTCCACAGTGACCCAAAGTCGTTGTGCGATCACCCTTAGCATCCTGACCGTAATAGTAGCTGCCTGGGACCCTTATAGGATACCAGATCACTTCGACTTCAAAGCGGTATCCGACGGTGTATACCCCATTCATGCAGTCCACCAGCGGACCAAGAGTCAATCCCGCGTTGCCGCCATAGGTTCCATCTGCTGTCCCTGCCGTTTTGATGCTCAATAGAAGACAACAGAAATCAACGCTATCCACGGGAACCACTTCGTACAGATACTCGGGAACGACACCACCCCAGATGTCTTCATAGTTGAGCCATTCAAGGTCGTCGGTCAGCACCTTGTCCTCGAGTTTGATGAACGGCTTGACCACCGTCAGAGAATCGTTGCCCGGCTTCCATTCAAACTCGATGGGGCTGCCGTATCGCTCGCCAGCGGTTGAAGTGGGCCAATAGATTTCAGCGATGTTACCGGTGACACCGGTGACTCCGGTCGTATCGAGGATGAACACACTGCGTTCCGGATCGTATTGTGCGACATAGGATGAGAATGGCCTCGGCACTATCATCACAGCAATGCTGGAGATCCACGACCGATCCTGCTCGTCCACCACAGTGGCGGTTATCACATACTCGCCCGGTTCGAAGCGATTGAAGTCCGTGGCCGCCGCCCGCTTCCCCGAGTAGCGCCAGGGATTGTTGAAACTGGAGCCAATCAAAACAGGAACGCCCGCCGAATCGATTTCCACCCGGAGGGAATCCCATTGGAAGCTATGCGCGAAATCCTGAACCACGACCGTATTCACGCCGGAAATCACCGCCCCGTTTGGAGGCCATGAGATGAACGGTCGAGGCTCATCTGAGACTCCTTGGAGTATCGGGCTGACATAAAAAAATCCCTTCTGATCTCCTGAAATGTCCACCTGAAACATGCCGCTTGTGCTCGACCCGATAATGCTGTCAATGATGCCGGGAATCGCTCCCATATAGACGATATAGCCAAGGTTGGGGAGCGGATTACCGGCCGTGTCCTTCACCACGGGATCCCATCGAAGTTCTACCGTATTCGCGTCCAATGCGTGGATGGTGAGCTCCGGCAGGTTATCCACGACAATATCGGGAAGAGTCGAGAAGTCAACTGCGGGCCCGACGGCTTCCGCTCCGGTGCAGTCGCGCGCCCGGAGACGGACCTGATAATCCGTATTGGGCTCGAGACCTCTTATTGCTCCGGTACCTTCCTGTCCCCAGATAGATGCGGTTGCCCAGTCCGGATTCGGTCCCGAAATGCCATCGAAGTGCACAAACTCTGAAGTCGCGAAACCGTTGTCAGAATACTCGACAGCATACTGCGTGGTGATTCCGTTGGCGTCCCATGGCATGGCGAAGTAGATGACTGTAGGGCAAGCCGACTCCGACAGGATCGGTGCCGGCGGCACTTCAACCGGTTTGCACCCGATGCCTGTGACATGGAGACTGTCTCTCGGATTGGTCGGATCGGAAGAGAAGAATTCAATCGTGCCGTCATAGTCGTTGTGTTCGAAAGTCGGCAAGAATGTTATGATGACCGGCTGTGTGCCTCCCAGAGGCAGCTCAAAGCTTGTTGGCTCGACATCCCAGACATGCCCTGTTGTTGTGACGGCCTCTACGACCAATTCCTCGCTATCGTGGGTATTGGTAACCGTCATCATGACAGTGGAGGATTCCCCGATGTATGTGGGTGCAAACTCGATATAGTCGGTGCTCAGTTGAATCGTTCCACCCGGGCAGGGCTGGCAGCTCGCGGTGGCCACATAGTCCGCGCCACAAGAAATCCCCGAAAAGACAGAGGGAGCAATCCAGAGCCAATAGAGACCGGCGGGAAGACACTCTGCGACGATTGTTGCGGTGGAGCACGACGGTGCCTCCTGATATCCCAGAATGATGTAGTCGTAGCAATCGCCCGACTGCGCGTCAATCAGGACAAGCAACACGGGGAACTCGGCAACCGCCGACCAGGTGAGAGTGCTCGATTGCGTCAGCACGAGCTGATACCAATCCGTATCGCGATACTCCATGCCGTCGTACAAGAAGGTTCCTGAGGTTCCGCAGATAATGTCACCGCAAGTGATCTCGCTGAAGACGATTGGATCGCTTCCACACCCGCCGTTAAACTGGTCATCGTAATTGTCATGGCAGATCGGCTCGCCTTCAGGAAGCCCGCCCGGTGGACAGTCAACGATGCACTGCTCGGTGATGGTCAGCTCAAAGACCGGGATGCAATCCGGTAACGGCCAGGTGTCAATCATGATGTAGTAGGTTCCCGGATTCAGGGAGACATCTGTGATGGTGCAGCTACCGCCAGAACTCGTGCACATGCCAAGGCAGGTGGCATCCGGCGGGCACATGTCATCAATGCACATCCCAACCCATGTTGCGTCCGAAGTCAATGAGAGCATCACCGTGACCGCCGAGGTGACCGTGACGCGGTAGATAATGTCTTCACCACCGTCATAGTAGCCCAGGCAGGTTTCAGTGTAGTCATTGAGCATGCCACAGGTCGTGTTCGTATCCGCATAAGGCCATATGTCCGGCGGTAGAGTGACATCAATCGGATAGGCGCAGTTCATACCGGGCTCGGGAGGCAGGGACATTGCATGGAATTCGTAGGTCGTCCCGCCGGCAGTGTAGTAGTAACCACACTCAACATAGACCTCCTGGCCAGAGGTCAGGGTAACAGTGACCGTGCCATCCATGCCTCCCACAGCACAATTGTCGTCACCGGCGAGCGTGTATCCTGCACAAATCCCCATAATCTCGTACCATACCCTGATGTAGGTATCGCCGGCGCTGTAGTCACCACACATATTGAATGTGTGCGGGCCATCCGTCTGCGCGATGTATCCATAGAACACATCCTGATAGGGACGCCCGACGCAATCATCATTGGCGCCAAGTTCGCCGATGTCATCGTAAGGTAACGACGAAATGAAAACCGCGGTCTCCCAAGTCTCACCGCCTTGGTCGAAGTGGCCAGTAGGGCGTTCCACTTCTCCTTCGGTTAAGCGCAGATACTCATTCCAGAGAGCTGCATCATACATGTCGGCAGCCTTAAGCTGCTGAATCCTCTGGAGAAGCTCCTCAATGTGTTGCTTTTTGGCATGCTCTTCTGCATTTTCTGTCGTGGGCGCCTTGCTGAGCACCACCGACGAGGCTTCTCCCGTGCTCCTCTTCTGATGAACCACATCCGCTGTCACGAGCACACACCAACACGACAGAGCCGCAGCTGCCGCCAAAATTCCAAACAACCAACTCCTCTTCATGGCACATTCCTCCCTAAGTGTTTCTTTCTTTGGCCATTAGCCATTACTTTCGCACAAACCTCTCCACTTATGGATCTTGCCAGATGCTACGAATGGTAATATAAGCCGTAACATGTCGTGGGTCAAGAAAAAAACCGGCTGCCTCAAATAAAAATCCGGCCGTCGCTTTGGGGTTTCTGAAGCTAAATAACTGTTTTTTGGAGGATAGACATCAGATGACTTGGCGGTTCACGATGAAGGCCTTCTCCAAAGAGAGGCTTCGAGCGTTTTTCGGGAGCCTGAGATTAAGAGAAGCGTTTAATGCTTAGAATCAAGTATTCAGGGCAGAGCACACGGTGGAGCATGACATTGCATCCGACCAGCCACGAATTGAAACAAGAGATTCTCACGCAGGGACGAGCACTCGGCTTCGACCTCGTCGGAATTAGCTCGCGCCTGATTCCGGTGCACTTTGACGCCTATGAGCGGTGGATCAACCAAGGGATGGCTGGCGAGATGAGTCATTTGCGCCAGAAGGCTGTCCTGCGATGTGACTTGCGCACACTTCTGGATGACGCACGAAGTATTATCGTCGTTGCCGCAAACTATTCCGCCCCTGAAACCCCCGACAAAATGCGCCGCGACCCCTCCTGCGGCATCATCGCCTCCTATGCAGGGGGCAAGGATTATCACCCGTGGATGCTTTCGCGCTTAGAGAAACTCGCCGAAAAAATCAGAGAAGTGGCTCCCGAGCTTCGCTTCTGCGTCTATGTGGATACGGGCCCTGTTTTGGAGCGCGACTTTGCCGAGCAAGCCGGCCTCGGATTCATCGGAAAAAATGCCCTTCTAATTCATCCGCTCCGAGGTTCGTTCTTCTTCCTCGGCGTGCTTATTACGAATTTGGAGCTTCCCACAACGGGGAGCGCAATGAGAATCTCCTGCGGCAATTGCGCCCGTTGCCTCAAAGCGTGTCCAACGGGAGCTCTTATCGCGCCTTACACACTCGATGCCCGCCGCTGCATCTCCTATTTGACCATCGAACACAAAGGCGCATTTCCGCGCGAACTGCGCCCGCTTATCGGTAATCGCATTTTCGGCTGCGACGAATGTCAGCTTGTCTGCCCGTGGAATCAGAAATTCGCTCGCCCCACGGGCGTGTCCGCCTTTCAAACTTCGCCGGAGCTTCTCGCTCTCTCGCTCGAGTCCCTCGCACGCCTTACGGACAAAGAGTTCAAAGCTCGCTTCGCAGGAACTGCTATTTCGCGCGCGAAGCGTGGCGACCTATTGCGGAATGTGGCGGTTGCGCTCGGAAACTGGGGAGCGGAAGATGCGATGGCGCCTTTGCAGACTCTAATGGAAGATAGAGAGCCGCTCGTTCGCACTCATGCCGCGTGGGCTTTGGGACGCTTGGGAGATATTGGTCGAAATGCGCTCGAAAAGCGGAAACGGAGAGAGATTGATGGCCAGGTGTTGTGCGAAATTGATGCGGCTTTGAAAGGAGAATGAGTGCCGATTATCGCTAAGGCAGGTATTCTTGCAGCGATATTTGATACGAGAAGCGCAGTTCGCGAGAAGGAGTCGAGTTGAGCTTGTTATTGGTGAGAAGATCGCGCATGATAATTTCGACGGCGGCAGGCTCAATGAAATGCCATCGCAGGCCGATATTCCAATAGCCGCGGCCATGCCCGAGTGACCGAGGGCTGTTGTCATTCGTGGCGATGTCATATTCGGTCATCCCTTCAAGCCCTCTCCAAAACTCTTTGTTGAATCCCAAGTAGAAGGACAAATCTCGGTCGTCCGCATTTTCGAACGGATTCCAATTGAATCCCGCGTGCGCCCCAGCGACTCCGATGTAATCCACATCAAACAAGTTCGACGCCGCCACCCAAAATCCTTTCGCCTTCGTGAGGAATCGCTCGTACTTGCGCGGGCCCGGGTCAAAGTAAGGCCCCTCGCCCTGCATCGTGAAACCGGCGCTGACCGCTGGAATCCATTCATCCATTTCTTGAAAACGGTAGGCGACCGATACGCCCGGATATTTGAACCAACGGATTTCGCTATTGCCGATGAGATTATTCGCGCCATAGTAGAGACCAACACTCAAATTCGGCAACATGCCGAACTCGCCGCCCGCGCACATTCCCCCACCTGTGAACAAATCGGCCTTCGCCTCAAGCTCGCCCTGTTTCACCACCGCCGCCGTCGGGCAATCCATGAGCCGCCCAATTTCCGGTTCTTGCGCGAAAAGAGCAGTTGCCGAAATAAACAAGAAAATACAAATGAGCTTTTTCATTATGCTGTTTCGCATCACGCCAGCAGTGTTTTGCTTTCCCCGTATCGTTGAATCACCCCTTCCAGCTTCCCCTACTGAAGTAGGGGAAGGGCACGAGTCTCCCCCTGCTTCAGCAGGGGGACGGAAGGGGGTTAATCTGATGAACCGTGCAGCACTTCCATGATGTCCTTTAGCACTCCGTCGAGGTTCACCAAGATGTCGTTGTTCGTGTACCGCTTGACGCGAAATCCAAGAGACTCAAAATAGGCATCCCGCCCTCTATCGTGTGCGAGCTGTTCCGGTAGTGCATGGGCATCACCATCTACTTCAATGACCAACTTTTTCTCGTAGGTATAGAAATCCGCGATATAAGGGCCAACAGGATGTTGACGCAAGAAACGGACTTTAAGCTGCCTGCTTCGCAGTGCCTTCCAAAGAACGCGCTCAGATTTTGTCAAATTCTTACGCATCTCGCGAGCGCGTTGCCAGTTTTCTTGGGGTATTTTGGCATACCGCGGCATGGCCTCTTGTCCTAAGATAACCCCTTCTAACTTCCCCTACTGAAGTAGGGGAAGGGCACGAGTCTCCCCCTGCTTCAGCAGGGGGACGGAAGGG
>JAZDIW010000192.1:0-28279 GCA_043804575.1 bacterium | reverse complement strand
AGGACTGAACCTTCTGCGGCAGGAAGTCGTAAAAAAATTCGAGCTGGATGACTTCGAGTTTTCCCAGAGCTATCTGGCCTTCTGGGACAAATTGGAGAAGTCAAATGTCTTTCTCGAATTCATGATCGAGACACGGGACCGAGATCTTCTTGACCGCGAAGTTCATCATATGCTCGATGGACCCATCGGCGACGGAGGCTATTGGGGATATGTCGCGGGCATTGTCGAGAAGTATGGAGTGCTTCCGAAGAGCTTCATGGGCGAGACGCGCAGCTCCTCCGCAACGGGCCGCATGAACTATATCCTCGAGACGGTGCTTCGCCGAGATGCTCTGAGACTTCGCACCTTGGCCGCAGAGGGCAAGAGCGTTGCGGATTTGCGCCTTGAGAAGACGAACATGCTCAAGGATATCTTTCGCGTCCTCGTGATCAACTACGGAATGCCTCCGAAGGAGTTTGTTTGGCGCACGGTGGACAAAGACGGAAAGGCAAGCGAGCCCATTACCTACACTCCGCAGAGATTCTACAAGGAAGTCATCGGCGTTGATTTGTCGCAGTTCGTGTCTTTGGCAAATTACCCGATTCATCCTTTCAACAGGCGTTACGGCATCAATTTGACTCGAGGTATGGCGGATAAATCCGATATTTCCTTTGTGAACATCCAGTACTCAGATATGAAATCCTACGCTCTGAAGGCGCTTCTGGATAGTCAGCGCGTCTGGTTCGGTTGCGACATGGGGCATGGCGTGCACGGCAAGAAGGGACTCATGGCCAAGGAGCTCTATGATTACGAAGAGCTATTCGGCGTTCCTCTGGCAATGACGAAGACCGAGCGGCTCGACTACCGCCATAGTGCAAACAACCATGCCATGGTCTTCGTGGGCGTGGATGTCATTGACGGGAAGCCGCACAAGTGGCTCGTGGAAAACAGTTGGGGAGATGAACGCGGCGACAAGGGATTCTTCACGATGACCGATGACTGGTTTGACGAGTATGTCTTCGATGTCGTGATTCCCAAGAAATACTTGCCGGAAGATGTCTTGGCCATTCTCGAACAGCCCCCCGTCATGCTCCCCGTGTGGGATCCGTCGTGGCAATCGCTTCGATGACACTCCGACGAAGGAGTGGAGGCTTACGCGTCGGCATAACAACCACTCAATCTGCGATTTGACATTGTTATAGAATCCTGAGATATTCAGTCACCCACCACAAAACAGACAGGAGAGAACAATGCTGCGGACAATCACAACTTTCGCGACGGTTATCTTGTGCTACTCTGTGCTTGCGACAGCCTCAAGCCCTCTACAGAAAGTCCCACTGCGAGCCCCTGTTAGTCATAGTCTTCTTGACAATCCTGTTCGAATCCAAACGAAACCAAGTTGCTCCGCCATTCCCACACGGGGTCGCCTCGATGAGCCCCTTGGGCTGGTGGATACGGCAGGCACGACCTATTATGATTGGCAACATAACGGGACGGCAGGAAAAATGATGGCTGTTGACGGCGAGGGCTATGTCCATCTTGCCTGGACCAAGGCCTTGGATCCGAGCTATTCCCAGCGCTATGTCTATTATAATGTCTGGGATCCGAACGGTCAGGAATTCCTTTTTGGAGGGCTTGGCTGTCGGATAGATGCTTCCACTCGTGCGGGATTCGTCACGGCTGTGGTCAATGACGTCGGCTTCTTCTTCCCGACTTTCCACCAAATCGCAACGGGCACCTTAGCTCATTCCGCCGGCGCGATTGATTACGCCGCTTATGCCGATGCCTTCACAACTTCTGAAATCCCGTATCTGTACGAGGGAGGCGATCCGATGCAAATCATCTTCCCTCATGTCGCCATGGATATTCACGGGGATCTTCACACAACGAACTACGAATATGGCGGCCAGGGACGCATGTATTATGCGAAGGGGACACCGATTTTCGACCAAGACGGTTTTGGACTCGATATTGATTGGGGCGAGTTTCAATCGGTGGATACCCTGAACTTCATGACGCAGGATATGGCCGCCTCGCGCCATTCGGAGCGTGTCGCCATGGCCTGGCTGACAGATAAAGAAGGAGATATGGGAGGTAACAATATCTACATCATGGTCTCGGAGGATGCCGGAGCAAACTGGGGTGACCCCATCAACATTACGAGCTTCACGCCTCCAGACACAGATTGCTATAACTCTGGCGGTGACATTAATATGTGCAATCGCGATACTCTGCGCCCTTGGGTGGACCTGTGCATTATCTTTGATGAAAACGATTATATCCACCTGGCATGGACTTCGCGGGCATGGTTCTATTGGGACGAAGATGGCAACGAGGGCCCATTCACTTACTACTTTGCTTCCCAAATCTATCATTGGGGCGAAGACCGGCAGGAATATAACATCGTTGCGGATGCCTGGTATGGCAACAATGGTGATCCCGAATCCAATAGCTATAACTGCAACAGGCCGAGTTTGGCCGTTGACCCCTTGACGGATTATCTGTATTGTTCGTTCCAGCTTTTTGACACGATTCAGTATTCCGAAAACGGTCATCCCATGGCGGACGCTTGGGTGACCGTCTCCACGACGAACGGCCGAACCTGGGCCATGCCGACGAATGTCTCTCGCTCCGATGGCGGGATTGGGACCCCTGCGCCCGGTAGCCTCTCGGAACGCGATATCACAGTGGCTCCTCTCGTCGTAGATGGATTCCTTCACATGGAATATCTCATCGACTTAGATGCAGGAGCTTCCCCTTTCAGTGGGGGAGGTGAGCCGACTTTGAATCCGGTCATTTATCAGCGTATTCCGATTGATTCGATTCCGACTTCTCCCACGATTAATCCCTGCCGGAATCTGCGCGTGGATTCTACAGGCTTTCCGTGGGATCTATGTGTAGATTTTGCGGAGAAAATTTCGGCAGAAACGCCTGCTGAGTTCCTCCTTTATCAAAACTACCCTAATCCTTTCAATTCCGCCACGACCATTCAATTCGACTTGACTCGGCCAATCGCCGCATCTCTCAAGGTCTATAATTGTCTGGGTCAGGAAGTGGCCGCCCTTCTGAATGAAGCGCGCCTGGCGGCTGGCGTGCACAAAATCAGCTTCGACTCATCGAATCTGCCTTCCGGCATCTACATCTACCAACTGACGGGAGTAGGTCTTGTGGCGGCGCGGAAGATGGTACTTCTGAAATAGCCAATAACATAGCATAACAGCATGGCTTTGCAGAACGGCAGGCATCTCAGCTTCGGGGTACCTGCCGTTTTCTCTCATTTTGCTTGAAAAAAATGGCCTCTTTTACTTGCAAATATGCCGTGCAATTCGTATTTTTATGGAAGTGATTTTTCGCGGATTGCTGCACAAGCCACAAGGCGTGGCAATCGCTAAGATATGGATTTCCAATTACATCAGCGGAGCGAATGCGATGTTTGAAGTCAGGCTTGTGCGCGCGCTCCGCAGATAGAGAAATCACATGGGGAGGGTCACTTGTGTAACCATTTGGATTTTATGTAGTAATATGGCCCAGCTCTTGCGGCCAAACGCATTTTGCACTCTTTGATGAATCAGGAGGATTGACTGATGAGGTTTGCGCTGTGTCTTCTTTTCCTCTTCGTGGGCTTTGCCGGAATGGCCGAAGCGGCATGGATACCCGTCCATTCGGCCACGGCCAACCAGGTACCCGATGTCGCGGTTAGAAGTGCCGCGCCCGGTGTCTGGCAGATTGACATGAGAATTCCCGGTTTCACGATGGAGTCCTTCACCCTCGAGGGACAAACCTACGAGCACCTGAGTCTTCCGAATGAACAAATGGCCGGCGCGGACGGAGAGGCGGAACTGCCGGTGATTTCGCGGCTTATGGCTTTGAGGTCACTGGGAGATCCGGAGCTGGAAATCGTATCCGAGGAATGGATGGAGTTGGAGGGCTCCTATGAACTTGCTTCCGGCGCGGAAGATGGGCATGCTCAGGAACTTGCGAGCATCTATGCTGCGCGAGATGAGTACCTCCCCGAGGCCTCTTTCGAGGTAACGCCACGGCAAATCATGGGCGGCGTGCCCTTGGCAGTCGTTCAAGTTCATGCGGCAAAATACAATCCTTTTCAGAAGAAAATTCGTGTTCTGAAGAGCGTAGAGCTTCGACTTCATGAGACCGGCTCTCCTGTCACCCATGAGCGGCCCATCACCGAAACCACGGCGAGCATTCTGCGCGCAATCGTGCCAAATTGGGATGAAATCAGCGTAGATGTGGAGGTTGTTCGAGGGACCCTGCTCTATATTTTTCGGAGTACCGAGCTTCTGGATAATATCCAAAGTCTGGCGACGTGGCGTGCACGCAAAGGCTTCACCGTCGAACTGTGCGACCCGGCTCAGATTACATGGACGACGGCCGGCATCAAGAGTTACATCCAGAACCGGTACAATCTCGCCGACCCGCCTCTGGAGTTTGTGTGCCTTTTGGGTGATCATGACGGCACGTATGCCGTTCCCGCATGGAGCCAGAGCGGAGGTGTAGGCGACTTTAATTATTCCCGTCTCGACGGCACCGATCTCCTTCCGGACGTGCACATCGGACGATGTTGTTTCGATACGGAAACCGAGCTAAATGTCATTGTGACAAAGATCCTTGGTTATGAGCGGAATCCGGCTCGTCCCACGGGAGGCACCAATCCGAGCTGGTTCAAAGGAGGCGGTTTGTTTTGTGGCTCCGGATCCGGCATCTCGTGCGTCTATGTGATGCGTTGGATCCGAGAGCGAATGCTTGACATCGGCTATACGAGTTCCAGCATCGACACCGTTTACTACATCCATGAAAGTGTAACCGGCGCGAAGATGGTAAGTAGCATCAATTCGGGAATATCGCTCTATGCGTATCGTGGTTATCTTTACATGGAAGATTTCGACCAGGAAGAGATCAACGCTTTGAACAACTACGGGCGATTGCCTTTTATGGTCACCATAACCTGCGGAACCAATGATTTCAACACCGACAATGCCTACTCGTCCATATGCGAGTTTCTGCTGAAGGCCGGATCGACAAGCAATCCGACAGGTGTTATCGGCGCGGTCGGGACCTCCTCCATGGCGACGCATACGCGTTTTAATAACTGCCTTGTTGGCGGTGTCTTCCAGGGGCTGCTAAGGGAAGGGAATTACACCATGGGGGGATCCGTCAGCCGTTCCAAAGTCGAATTGCGCCTCAACTATCCGGCTGACTCGTCCTATGTGCACGATTTCTGCCATTACGAATCCCTGATCGGTGATCCGGCAGTGGATGTTTACACGGACACGCCGGAGACGCTCTTCGTGAACAATCCCGGTGCCGTTCCCGTCGGTACGAACACGCTGACATTGACGGTGACCAACGGCAGTGCGCAGGCTGTGGAGGGGGCGTACCTCAACCTCATGAAGGGGACAGAGGTTTTCACCGGAGACTGGACGGACGCAAACGGCCAAGTGGTTCTCAATTTCGAGACCACGACGGTCGAGACGCTCTTCGTCACGGCGACCAAGCATAACTGCAGACCGGCACTCAACTACACACTGGTGCAAACGAACACCCGCTATGTATCTCCGGGACCGTCGGCTTTTGTCATCGATGACGACAACAACGGTGAGAGTCAAGGAGACGGAAATGGAATGGCAAATCCCGAAGAAACGATTGAGCTCAGAGTACCACTGAAGAATTGGGGCACCTCGACGGCTTACGGAGTGAGCGCCGAGATCAGCCTGAGCGATCCCTTTGTGGTGAGCATCGCAGACAACTATGAGACCTATGGAGATATTGCTCCGGGCGCAGAGGTGTGGTCCTCTGATGACTTTGGATTCACGATTGCGTCCTACGCTCCGGACGGCTATGTGCTTCAGTTCGCTCTGGAGGTGTCGGACGCCACCAATACCTGGCTCAGTGCGGCACCTGTTACGATATCGAACGGGAATTTCGAATACAAAGGATGTATAGTGAGCGGAGCCGGAGGTAACGGGGTTCTGGATCCCGGCGAGACGGGCCAGCTTCAGTTGAAACTGAACAATATTGGAACTCGAGGAACATCGTTGGGCACGATCGGTTACTTGCGATCAGGAAATCTCCGTGTGACCGTAACAGACAGTGTGGGCGCCTTTGGAGCCTCGCTCCCAGGTGGACAGAGCGACAACTCCTCGAATCTTTTTGCGGTCTCTGCATCGAGCCTGGCTCTCCCCGGCGAGCGTATCCCCTTCACTTGCATCTTTCCGTTGTCCCACGGCTTTGCCGACACCGTGCCGTTCAATCTCTTCTTGGGTAGCGTTGCCTCCAACACGCCTACTCCCGCGGACTCATACGGGTATTGGGCGTTTGACAATACCGATTTGGCCTATGGAAAACACCCGACCTACAATTGGGTCGAAATTGATCCAAGATACGGTGGCTCCGGGACTTCACTGAATATTGTTGATGCTTCAGATGAAGCCGATATGACCGTCGTGGCCAATCTACCGTTCACGTTCCGATACTACGGCCAGGACTTCAATCAGATTAGTGTCTGCTCCAACGGTTGGCTTGCGATGGGAGCCAATCAGGTTGTGCACACCGAGTTCCGCAATCATACGATTCCCTCGGCTCTCGGTCCTTCCTACATGATTGCACCGTTCTGGGACGATTTGCGAGTAACCGGCTCATTCGATGCAAATGGCCCGGAGAAAGAGGGCGAGGATCCATGGGCGGCGGGGAACAATTCCGCACCCGGGAGGCATTTGGATGATTGCGTGCCCGACTTTCAAATCACGGTGGACTGCAATGGATACACAAGTCCTGTCAGAACGACATGTGGCGCAGGAAACGACTGCGCGACACGCGACCAGGAGGATCACATCTACGAGGTGCAAATCACGGACGACGGCACGTACACCATCACCCTATGCAACTCGCCCGGAGGTCCGCAAGCATGGGACTCCTTCATCTATCTGGACGCCGAATGCTGCGGGGCGACTCACATCGCCTCGAACGACGACGGTTGCGGCGCCGGTGGGCTTTCCAGAATCCAAAATGTTCATCTGTCGCCGGGAACCTATTACTTGCTCATCGAAGGATATTACCCCGACAACTGCGGTGAGTATCAACTCGATATCACCTGCTATCAGCCACCCGGTGTCTATGCCTACCACGATGCCGCAAATCACAGGTTCATCATCGAATGGAGCCGCGTTTACAAGTATAACGGCGGCACGAATCCCGAGGAGACATTTGAATGCATTCTCTACCAACCGGGGTATCCAGCCACACCGACCGGCGACGGCGAGATTCTTTTCCAGTACTACGCTTGCACCAACACTTACGATGTCTACTCGTCCAATGACTATGCCACGGTGGGAATCGAGAATGGCACAGAGACCGACGGTGTGCTTTACAGCTATTGGAATATGACTCATCCAAACATCCCCGGGGCCGCCTCCATGGGAAGCGGACGCGCCATCCTGTTCACGACTCAGAAACTTCCATCCATGACACCTCGCTCGCCGACGAATCTTACGGCGATTCGCTCGAGCAATGACATTCAACTGCGCTGGAATGCCGTTCGGCAAGACACACTCGGAAATCCCATCGTTGTCAGCGGCTATAAAATCTATCGCGACACTTCACCCTTCTTCGCACCCGGTGGAGGCAACTATCTCGGCACCGCCGCCGACACAAGCTGCCTCGATGTCGGCGCTGCGAGTGGAAGCATGTATTTCTATGTTGTTCAAGCCTATGTCTCGGGTTCCCTCTTCACAGGGAATATTTCATCGGAATACAACAGTCCGATGATACACACGGAGAGCTACAACAGGATCAAAACCAGAGACTGACAGCAGCTATCGGAAGGCAAATCCAAGCCCCGGTTTCCCAAGCGAGGCCGGGGCTCTTATTCTCACTCTCTGAGCAGCTTCGTTTAGCAAGATAGAGTGAAACCGGAAAGAGAGGCATGCGTAGGGGTCGAATCCGTCGGATTTTGGCCGAATGAAGACACTGCGGCAAACCTTTTGATTAAAATGGATTTAGGCAGAAAGCGACGAAAGAGCTCCATGAATTGTCGATAGACTTTCTGTTGAAAGAAACGTGAAAAATTGTTATTTTTAGGAATGATTTGCGGGAACGCGGTGCACGAGCCCTCTATTGGATTTCGCCGCGCTCGCGTGGGTCAGAAATATTGAATCTTTCGCCCACCGGGCGACAAACTGCCGGATGTGAATTTGGAGGCGTGACAGATGAAGTTCAGGCTGTTGTTGTTGGTTTCACTCTCGATTTGCTTCTGCCAGACGGGTGGGGCTTCGTGGCTTGAAGTGAATTCATCCATTTCGGATCAAGTGCCCGAGGTGACTCTTCAGAGTCAGGGCACGGCGAATTGGCGAATGAGCATCGCTATTCCCGGCTTCGTGCTGGAATCTTTTGTGGAAAACGGACAGACTTTCCAGAGAATCGGTCTGCCCAACGAACGCATGGCCAGCGCTGACGGAGAGGCCCCGTTGCCTCTCATCTCGCGGGTCTTGGCCCTCCGAGCTGAAGGCAATCCCGAGCTGGAGGTCCTCTCGGAAGAATGGGTGGAGTTGGAAGGCACTTTCGACCTTCCCGTTGATGCCGACGACGGTCGTGCGATGGAACATGCGGGTAGATATGCCACACGAGATGAGTACCTGCCCGATGTGTCCTTTGGCGTGACTCCTCGACAAGTCATGGGAGGGATTTCGATCGCGGTGGTCTATGTTCACCCCGCCAAATACAATCCGGCTCAGAAGAAGATTCGGGTGCTCAGGAGCGCCGAGCTTCGCGTGCGGGAATCGGGTTCGACCATAGATTACGACCGGCCCATTACGGAGACCACCGCGAGCATCCTGCGCGCCGTGGTGCCGAATTGGGATGAAGTTTGCTCAAATGTGGAAGTCGTGCGCGGAAGTTTGCTCTATATCGTTGCCAACAATTCGACGGTTCAGAGCGCCATTCAAGATTTGGTTACTTGGCGAACTCGCAAGGGGTATACCGTGGAGGTCGCCGGACCTAATGAGATTGGCACATGGACGACCACGAATATCAAGAACTACATACAGGGCCGCTACAATAGCGCCGACCCGCCTTTGGAATTCGTCTGTCTTGTTGGGGATGCGGACGGTAGCCCCTCCATCCCCGCCTATTCTTATACCTCCGGGTATTATACCGGAGTAGGAGACTACGGATATACTCAACTTGACGGCAATGACCTCTTGCCCGATGTCGCTATCGGTCGTCTGTGCTTCAACACCATTACCGAACTCAATGTCATTTTGAACAAGACCTTCTACTATGAGCGTGAACCTGCTGCGCCAACTGGCGGCGGCAATCCAAGTTGGTACAAAGGAGGCGGCCTCTTTGCTGGAGACTACGATGACGGCTGGAATAATTCGGGCATTTCGACTGTTCAACTGATGCGATGGACCCGCGAGAGAATGCTGGAGAACGGCTTTACGAGTTCCAGCATTGATACAGTCTACTACATTCACGAGAGCGTCACGGCTTATGACATGAATAGCAGTATCAATTCTGGCATTTCGCTCTATTCCTACCGTGGCATGCAATTCATGTCCGACTATGATTCGGGGGATCTGGGGAGTCTGAGTAACGGACGGCGCCTGCCCTTCATGATCATTCTCACCTGTAATACCAACGACTATGACACGGATGATGGGCAAGGCTCGATATGTGAGCATTTGGTGAAGACGGGCACGATCGCAACTCCAAAGGGCGCCATCGGCGCCATCGGAACATCATCGCCGGGCACACATGTGCAATACAACAATTGCATCTGTGGCGGGATATTTCAAGGCCTGCTGCGAGAAGGAATTCGTACCATGGCCGGAAGCTTGGCTCGCTCAAAGGTCGAGTTGTATATCAACTACCCCGTCGACTCGATGGACGTTCGTTTCTTCTGTGGTATCTCCACTCTGATCGGCGATCCGGCTGTAGACATTTTCACGGATACTCCGGATACGCTCTTCGTGAACAATCCCGGCTCCATTTCCGTTGGAACGAACACCCTGACCCTCACCGTGACAAACGAACATGGTCAGACGGTAGCAGATGCCTATGTCAATTTGGTGAAGGGCACGGAGATTTTCATGGGAGACTGGACCAATTCCTCGGGACAGGTCACTTTTAATTTCACGACGACAACAGCCGAAAGTCTTTTCGTGACGGCAAGTAAACACAATTGTCGTCCGGCTATCAATCACACGCTGGTCACGACAAGCACGCGCTTTGTATCACCGGCGTCTTTGGTATTCTCTCTCGATGACGACAACAGTGGGGAGAGCTCCGGAAACGCCGATGGCCTGGCAAATCCGGGGGAGACAATCGAATTGGCCGTCTCGCTCAAGAATTGGGGGACTCTAACGGCACCCAGCGTGCAGGCAGACCTGAGCTTGAGCGATCCGTTTTTGACGGGCATTGGCGATAGTCACGAAAACTATGGCGATATCGCTTCGGGAGCCACGGTTCCACCGCCTGATGATTTCGACTTCACCATTGCGCCGTACGCGCCAGACGGCCACATACTCCAATTCACTCTGACGGTTACCGATGCGCTGACCAATACCTGGACCAGCGCCGCACCGATCCGGATCTCCAATGGGAACCTTGAATATATTGGGTGCACCGTGTTGGGTGGGGATGGAATTCTGGATCCGGGAGATAGTGGTCAGTTGCAGCTGAAACTGATCAATATCGGAACACGAGGAACGCCGGCAGGAACCATTGGTTACCTGCGTTCCGGAAATCCGGCCATAACCGTCAGTGACAGTGTCGGCAGCTTTGTCGCCGCGGCACCTGGGCAACAGTGTGACAACCGATATGAGCTCTTCGAGATCTCGGCCGTTTCCTTTGCAGTCCCCGGTGATCGAATCCCGCTTGCCGTCATTTTCCCGTTGTCCAACGGCTTTGCTGATACGATTTCCTTTCATCTTTCCATCGGCACTCTTTCATCCACCACTCCTACGCCGCCCGATTCCTACGGCTACTGGGCTTTCGATAATACCGATGTCGGCTGCGGCAAATGCCCCACCTACAGTTGGGTGGAGATTGACGGTCGGTATGGCGGGTCCGGCACAAATCTGAATATCACGGACAATGCAGACGAGGCTGATAAGACCGCCGTGGTCAGTCTGCCTTTCACTTTCAAATACTATGGACAGGACTTCACGCAGATCAGCGTTTGCTCCAACGGCTGGTTGGCCATGGGTGCTGATCAGGCTATTCACACAGACTTCCGCAATTGGACTATTCCCGGGGCTCTTGGACCCGAGGCCATGATTGCACCCTTCTGGGATGATCTTCGAGTTGCGAACACGAGTTCGGGCGGCCGCATCTACACCTACCATGACGCCGCGAATCATCGCTTCATCGTTCAATGGAGCCGTGTCTATAAATACGGAGGATCCAATCCCACGGAGACCTTCCAATGCATCCTCTATCAGCCCGGTTATCCCGCCACCCCAACGGGAGATGGGGAAATCCTTTTCCAATACATGACTTGCGTCAATACATACGACGTTTCTTATGGCAATGACTACGCAACGGTGGGCATTGAGAATCTGAATGAGAGCGATGGAACGCTCTACAGCTATTGGAACATTGCAGCGCCCGGAGCGGCGACGATGACGAGCGGACGCGCGATTCTATTCACAACCCAGAAAATCCCTCCCACCACGCCGAAATCGCCCACGAATCTTGCGGCGATTCGCTCCGGCGATGATATTCAACTTCGCTGGAATGCGGTGCGGGAGGATCTGTTTGAGAATCCGATTACCGTCAGTCAATACAAGGTCTATCGTGACCTGTCGCCTGACTTCACACCGGGCGGAGGCAATTATTTGGTGACGGCGAGCGACACTACTTGTTTGGATATTGGCGCCATCTCCGGCAGTATATACTTCTATGTAGTTCAAGCCTATGTTGCAGGCTCTCTTGGCTCAGGCGAACCTGCGCCCGAGGCGGTGAAACAATAGAGCGAAGATAGCCGCAAGAAGACGAATCATTCGGGTCGAATAGAAAAGGCAATGCTTGTTGATCCTGCGCAGGTCTTCCTTCAAAGGGAAGACCTGTTGCTTTTCGTCGGCAAAGGGTGTTCATTTGCAAATATCCTTTGGAATTCGTATAATTTCTGAATTGAAAACCACCCCGCCATCACATAGGAGGAAGGTAGTGAATCCAGTCGATATTGATCTTCGAGAGCCCTTGCTGGAATTGGTGCGGCGCACTTCCGCCGAATTGGCTCCCGATGTGACCGCCGCGATCGAGAAGGCCGCCGCGGGCGAACAGAAAGACTCCGCCGCATGGAACGCCATGCAAACCGTGTGTGAAAACATTCGGCTCGCACGGCAGAAATCGGCACCCATATGCCAGGACACCGGCCATATTACCTTCCATGTCCATCATCCGTTTGGCTACAGTCAGAAAATGCTCACGGAGCAGATGCTCTGGGCCGTGCGCACGGCGAGTGCCAAAACCTATCTGCGCCCGAATTCCGTGGATTCGCTGACCGGCAAGAACAGCGGGGACAACACCGGGCTCGGCTTCCCCATGTTTTACTTCCACGAATGGGACAGAGAAGAGCTGCGCATTGACTTGATGCTGAAAGGCGGCGGATGCGAGAATGTCGGCGCACAATACCGCCTGCCTCACACACTCTTGGGCGCCGGCCGGGATTTGGAGGGAGTACGCCGCGTCGTATTGGATGCGATAGACAAAGCGCAAGGGTATGGATGCGGTCCGGGAGTCATCGGCGTCGGTATCGGCGGGGACAGAGGAACCGGTTATTTAGTCTCGAAAGAGCAGCTTTTCCGAAAACTCGACGACAAGAATCCGATTGCAGAACTGGCAACCCTTGAAGAAAGAATTTTAGCCGAGGCCAACCGGCTTGGCATCGGGCCGATGGGATTCGGCGGAAAGACAACGGTGATGGCCGTCAAGATTGGCGCCAACCATCGCGTCCCGGCATGCTTTTTCGTCTCGGTATCCTATGCCTGTTGGGCGGATCGCCGCGGGCATCTGCATTGGAAGAAGGGAGAGGTAACCTATGATTAAGCTGACAACGCCCATTCGTGATGAACAGATCTTGTCCCTCAAGGTCGGGGACCAGGTCGCTCTGTCGGGCACCCTCATCACGGGTCGTGATGCCGCCCACAAATACATGATCGAGAATTTCATTCAGAGGTCCGAACCGCCGCAATCGGAGCGGGAAATCTATGAGCGCCTAAAATCCATTTTGGATGGGAGCATTATTTACCACTGTGGCCCCGTGGTGGACGGTTTGCAAACGAGGCAATACCGATTCGTGGCTGCCGGGCCGACGACATCCAGCCGAGAAGAGCCCTATCAAGCCGATGTCATCAAGCATTTCCGTATGAAGGGAGTCATTGGCAAAGGCGGCATGGGTGCCAAGACCTCGGCGGCCTGTGTCGAACAAAAGGCGTGCTACTTCCATGCCATCGGAGGTGCCGCCGTATTCCTTGCGCAATCGGTCGTGAAGGTAAGCGATGTTTTGAAACTTGAATTCGGTGTGCCCGAAGCGATGTGGGTGATTGAGGTGAAAGACTTCCCGGTCGTCGTGACCATGGATGCGCATGGAGGAAGTCTGCACCGAGACATCGCCGCGGCCTCTGCGGAAGTCCTGAAAAGGCTTATCGGCGCCCACTGAGAAAACAGGAAGATTTTTTGCGAAACAACTCGGAATGGAGACCTACAAGCGCGGTCGAAATTCAGCCATCATAAAGGAAAATCCCCATGGCGCAGAACATTGCTGGTCAAGGAAAAGCTGAGGTTACAGAGAAAACCGTGGAAGAGCGAGACCGAGAATGGTTGGAAACCGTCTATAAGGGCGACACCCAACGCCAACTGACGGTCCGCGCCATTATTGCCGGAATGTTGTTCGGCGGGCTGATGTCCTTGTCGAACCTCTATATCGGCCTGAAATCGGGATGGGGATTGGGAGTGGACATCGCGGCGGTAATTGTCATCTTCGCCATCTTCAAAGGTCTGCGCAGCGTTGGTCTGGTCAAGCAAGATTTCGGCATGATGGAAAATACTATCATGATGACCGTTGCAGTGGCGGCCAGTTGGATCTCGTCGGCGGGACTTGTGTCCGCCGTTCCGGCTCTGACGATGCTGACGGGTTATACATTTATCTGGTGGCAGTTGACACTGCTGATCGGCGTCATCCTCTATCTTGGCCTCTTCATGGCTATCCCGCTGAAGAGGCAGATGATCCAGATTGACAAATTGCGTTTCCCCGCCAATATCCCAACGGGTGAGACACTGAAGGCCATGTATTCCCACAGCGGTGAAGCCATGAAGAAAGCGAAGGCGCTCGGCGGTGCAGGTGCGCTCGGCATTCTCGTGGCCGCACTGCGCGACGGCGTCGCTGTCATACCCAGCCTCGTTCCTCTGCCCGTTTCCATCGCGCGTGTTGGTCTGGGCAAACTGACTTTGAGTCTGGAACCGAGTCTTATCTTCATCGGCATTGGGGCACTGGTTGGAATGAAAGTGGGCCTCAGCATGCTGCTTGGACTCGTGCTCAACTATGCGGTATTGGCACCCAGCCTGATTCAGGCAAAGATCATCCAGCATCCAGCGCCGCAGGTTCGGGCGATAGCCAAGACGGAGTTCCCGCTGACCATGCAGGCTGGCCAGAAATTTGCAGTCGTGTTCGACGAAGCGAATGCGAGCCCGGAAATGCGCCATGGAACGACAACAACGACTCTCGCCTATGTCTGGACGCAGCCCGTTACCTATAGGAATCCGGGCGACCTCAAACGCGACCTGAATGCGCCCAGACTTGCCGACGGCTCGCAGAATCCCTTCTTCGGCGTCATCAGCGTTCAGGATACCATGGACAAGAGCGTTGGTGCCAGGGTCCTTTTTGTCGAGGCCTCCAAAGCGATACACTGGGAATCCCAATTGACGATATCGGAAACTCTCTCCCCGGAGACTGCCGAGGTCTTGGGCTTTCGACCGGGAGCAACTCGCCTGCAGGCTGTCGGCGGATTTCGCAATATCAGCGCCTGGTCTCTCTGGCCCGGAGCAACGATTCTTGTTGTGGGCGGACTCTTGGCTTTGGCTTTTCAATGGCGAACACTGGGCAATACCTTTGCGAGTATCTTCAGTGGCCTGCGGGGCAACAAAAGGCGCGGCAACAAGGGCGCTCTCGACGATATCGAAATTCCCATGACATGGTTTTTGCCCGGCTTTCTCATCACGGGTTTGTTGGCGACGATCCTTCTGATGTGGCTATTCTCGATTCATTGGTATATGGGTGTGCTTGCGGTTCTGATGACATTCTTTTTGGCGGCGGTTGCGGCGCGCGCAGGTGCAGAGACTGGCATCAATCCCATCGGGGCTCTCGGTAAAGTGACGCAATTGACCTATGGTGTTGTAGCCCCCGGCAACATGACAGCCAATCTCATGACGGCCGGAGTCACGTCTGGAGCATCCGCAAGCTGCAGCGATACCGTCGGCAATTTGAAGGTTGGCCACATGGTGGGCGCGAATCCGCGCAAGCAGTTTATCGCCCAGCTTTTCGGCGTTCTCGCGGGTGCTTTTCTTGCGGTGCCCGCGTACTTCATTCTTGTGCCCGATGCCAACACGCTCGGAGGTGACAAGTTCCCGGCGCCCTCGGCCCTGGTCTGGGCAGGTGTGGCAAAAGTGCTATCGCAGGGACTCAACACGCTGCCACGCAGTGTAGTGCTCGCCATGGCCATTGCCTTTGCCTGTGGCGTGCTCATAGTTATCGTGGATCGCGCGTTCCCAAAAGTGAAGCCCTATACACCCTCGCCAACAGCCTTGGGGATCGCACTGGTTATTCCGGCCTACACCAGCTTTGCCATGTTTGTCGGTGCTCTGATTGTCTGGATACTTGAGAAGCGAGCTGCAAAGTGGAATGACATGTACACGATTCCCATTGCCTCGGGCTGCATTGCCGGTGAAAGTATCGCGGGAGTCCTCCTCGCGGGATTGATGGCAGCTGGTGTCCTTCAATAGCACAAATTGCAGTATCGTTTCACGCGGATTGAATACTTGAGCGAGCTTCTAAAAAACGCTTTTCCATGGAGACGGCGCAGGAAATTTGAGGAGCCCGGGACAATGTGACTCAGGCTCGAGACAACGAACATAATCTCCTGAAAAACCTTGACTTTTGTGAGAAAATTTGCTAAATTGTATGTTGGAATTCGATAGGAACCTATTGTGAAACCGCGCCTTGGATGCTCCTGACCCTAATGGGATCTCTCTCGAACAAATAGGAGGACAGGCCTTGGACGCAGACTCCAAAGCCGGAAAGGAAGCAAACGGCGCTATTTCGGTGACAATTATGATTAGGATATGGAGGACTTAACATGAGATGTGCGCTTGCGATTTGCTTGGGCGTGCTGACCTTGACTCTCATTGGTCATGCAAGATACCTCGATGAGAATGTGGAGTATGCTCAGAACCGCTTCATCGTCAAGCTCTGGCCCGGAGCTGGTGATTTGGAACCTGCTTTTGACGGCCTGTCGACTCGGGTTTCCGACGCCTATTTGACCAGCCTGAACCAGAAATGGAAAGTTGTCCAAGTTGAGCGACTTTTTGTGGGACCACCTCCCAAAGAAGCGCCGGAGCTCGACCTTCCGGGATATTGGCGGTTTTGGCTGGACGAACCCGCGGATTTAGAGGCGCTCTTATCCGAATATGCAGCCACCCCGATTGTGGAGCATGTCGAGCCGGTCGGCATCCATAGACTCTCGTATAGCCCAAACGATACCTATTGGTCGAACCAATGGTACATCCGAAATACCACCTATGACCATGACATCGATGCCGTCGAAGGCTGGGATGTGCACCGAGGCGATACGCTGGCTATCTTAGGAATTGTTGATTCGGGGGTTCAGTACAGCCACCCTGATCTGAGGGCCATGATGTGGCGAAACTGGACGGAACGCGGTGGAACACCGGGCTATGATGACGATGGCAATGGGCTTGTGGATGACACGGTTGGATGGGATTGGGTGACAGGCATTGGCGGCTGTGCCGGAGGCGAAGACTGCAGCACACCGGACGCGGATCCAAAAGACTACGCGGGTCATGGAACGCACTGCGCAGGCATTGCGGCTGCCCAAACCAACAATAGCACCGGCGTGGCGGGCATCGCAGGAGGCGGCACAGGCTATACCGGAGCACGAATCATGGCCCTGCGGGCCGGTTGGTTGGCCTCGGACGGCTACGGCTATGTAGCCATGGATTTCTGTGCCAGTGGGGTCAACTATGCCAGACAAAAGGGCGCATGCGCCATCAATTGCTCGTGGGGATCCAGCAATAGTGGAGGATTCGGCGCCGCTGTGGATGCCGCGATTGCTGCGGGCATTGTCTTCTGCGTCGCTGCAGGCAATGACAATTCATCCTCACAAGGTGATAACTACTTGTCGCAACGGGATGACTGCATTGATGTCGCCGCAACCAACGAGAACGATGTCAAAGCATCGTGGTCCAACTACGGAAGTTGGGTGGATGTGTCCGCGCCGGGTGTGAACATCTACTCCACCTATTCCAACTATTACACCAATACCTATCAGTATTTGGACGGGACTTCGATGGCGGCTCCCTGTGTCACCGGCGAGGCGGGCCTTCTGAAGTCCTTGTACCCTTCATGGACTCGCGCCCAAATTACGAACGCCATCGTCAACAACGTGGACAATATCTACGATGAGAATCCAAGTTGGACGGGACTCTTGGGCTCGGGGCGAATCAATGTGAATTTGGCGCTTCTCTCTTGGGGTACGATTACCGTTCTCAAGCCCAACGGCGGTGAGACATGGGTCGTCGGCACAACGGACACCGTCCGGTGGTCGAGTCAGAATTACGTGGGCAATGTGGACATCACGATTAACCGAAGCTATCCCGCCGGGCCATGGGAGAATATTGTTACCGGCACGGCAAATGACGGCTCGCACCTGTGGCTGGTAACAGTTCCGACAACCACGCAGGCGCGAATCCGCGTTCTCGGTTCGTCTAACCCATCGGTGGGCGACACTTCGAATGCGAATTTCATCATTAGCAGCGGTGGCACGATCACGGTGCTCGTGCCCAACGGAGGCGAAACCTGGTACACGGGTACTTCACAGACTATCTCGTGGTCTTCCAGCGGTTTTTCGGGAAGTATCAAAATTGAACTGAACCGCACCTACCCGTCGGGTACTTGGGAAACTCTCTATGCAAGCATAACAAACGACGGTTCTGAACCGTGGACGGTTGCCGGCTCCACAACGACACAGGCTCGCATTCGGATTAGCAGCGTCAGTCAACCCAGCATTCTGGATGTTTCCAACAACAATTTCACTATCGCAAGTCCCTACATCACCGTCGATGATCCGAATGGCGGTGAGATTTGGACCGAAAATGAGACGCAGACCTTCACTTGGACGGGTGGTGGTGTCAGTGGAAATGTCAAGATTGAACTGAATCGCGCTTATCCTTCGGGTGGCTGGGAGACGCTTTATGCCTCGGTGCCTTTCACAAATTATGCGCAAGGCTGGGTGGTGACGACTCCGGCCACCACGACCGCGCGCGCACGAATCTCGAGCGTCTCTTCTCCGACGGTCAATGATGTCTCCGATGCGAACTTCATTATTAATGAATCGGGTCCTGCCGAGATTTGGCATGATCCGTTGGACGATGGCGAGCCGGGAAGTGTGTTGGTCGTTGCCAGCGCTTTCGATGACGAGCCTGGCGTGACGATGAAAGCTTTCTATCGGTTGCTCGGTGCCGGAAATTACGATTACACGACCATGACTTCTACCGGTAATCCGAATGAATATTCTGCGACGCTTGGGCCGTTCGGAGTCGGATCCTACCAATACTACCTGCGCGCAAAGGATGTGGACAATCACTACACCTTCACCGATGTCTACGACTTCCAACTTTATCCTTCGTGCGGAACGGTGATTGCCTATGATGACGGCAGTGCCGACCGCTTCAACTGGGCCGGCGCGGAAGAATCCCGGTGGGCTGTGCGCTTCACACCGGCAAGCACGCCCTTCATCCTGTGCGGTGCGCAAGTGGCTATTTCCCGTATCAAGCCGGACTCGGCTCACACACCGTTTACCATCGAAGTCTACGGCGAGAGCGGCGGCTGGCCGGGAAGCTTGCTCTTCAGCGATACGACCGGTTCGATTGGCAATGTCGTGGGTGGATTGCCCCCCGGACAGACGCACTGGGCCGATGTGGTCATCCGCAATGTCTCGGGCGAGCCCCTCGTGCTCTATAGCGACTTCTTCATCGCCGTCGGCAATCCGGACACGCTCTTCTATGAGGCCTTCGCTCGCGACACGACCAGTGCCAATAGCGGTCGCAGTTTCCTCTATGACGGATGCGAATTGCAGTGGTACAACGAAAACGACGCCTGGGAAAACTGCAAGCCCGGCAATCGCATGATTCGCGCCCTCGGCTATTATCAAATGCCGCCCACCGTCGTGGTCTATCGTGCGGGCGATGATGCCGAACTGCACTGGACTTCCACCGGGGCGCCCTATTATCGCATCTACAGCGCGACGACCCCCTTCGGCAGCTACGCCACACTCGAAGGTTCGACTTCGGACACGCTCTTCTTCGACACGGGCGCGGTTTCAGCCGCAAGTATCAAGTTCTACCGCGTGCTTTCCTCCACACTGCCGTAAGGCGAGGAATTAAGTGGGACTTGAAAAACCACACCACAGCATAATCCTTGATTACTGAAGGAAGCGGCCCGAAAGCTGGGCCGCTTTCTATCTTCTCGCGCTTGCATCTTTCCCTGAAATTTCTTTCTTGGACTGCAGGAATAGCGAAAAAACATCTCTGGATGGAGACTCGTATGACACAGATTTTTCACACAATCATTCTGACGGCACGACCCGCCGCGGGAAAGAGCGAGGTCATTGATTTCCTGAAAAGACTCTCCTCTGAGGAGCGACGGAGCCGCTACCATATCGGCCAGATTGCCGAGGTGGATGACTTCCCGTATATCTGGGAGAAATTCGAGGAGGACGACATTTTCTCGAAGCACGGCCGCTCCAGAATCTACACGGACGAGAAGTACTGGTTCAAAGATCCTTGGCTGTGGGACTTTTTCTTATTGAAAATGAATCTTGCCTATGGAAAACTCCTGCGAGATCCGAAGGTTGCCGAGAAGACGATTCTCGTTGAGTTCGCGCGCGGAGGTGAGAACGCTCTGGCTCACGCGTTTTCCGTTCTCTCGCCCGATATCCTGCAGCGAGCGGGAATTCTCTACATTGATGTGTCCTATGAAGAATCCGTGCGCAAAAACCGACGGCGATTTCGGCCTGCTGAAGCGGATTCCATCTTGTTCCACTCCCTACCCGATGACAAGATGGACTTCTACTACAAGGTCAATGACTGGCATGAGCTTGCCCCGGAGAAACAGGGAGTCCTGAGTCTGCAGAACGTTCGCGTCCCTTACGCTGTTTTGCCCAACGAACCCGAGGTTACCGACACTCCCGAGCATCTGGCCGGACCCCTTCGGGAAGCTTTGGAAAAACTGTGGCAAGCCTACTTGGCCACCCGCTGAGAGAACTCAACAACATCGCATGGAAAAGAAACAGATGAGTTCGAAAGCTCCACGCGAATTCCAACGCATTATTGAAAGTTGGGACGATTTCTGGGCGGAATTCTGGCATATCCGGCTCATGGAGAACGATGCCACCCGCCTGATGAAGACTCAGCAGGTGGCAACCTTCTGCAGGGAAATGCTCAAACTGAAACGAGGGGAGCGCCTTCTGGATCTCGGATGCGGGGCAGGGTATCAGACATTGCTCTTTGCAGAATCCGGATTGGAAGTCTTGGGAATCGACATCTCTCCCCCGCTTATCGCTCACGCAAAGAAGCTTGCGACCAAACGCCGTATCCAGTCAGATTTTCAGGTGGGCGATATGCGCATCCTAGCGTTCAAAAACGAATTTGACGCCGTGGTTGTCCTGGGTTGCAGCTTCGGATTCGGCGATGACGAGGAGAATCGGCACACTCTCGAAAACATCGCGCGAGCGCTTCGGCCGGGCGGTCGCGTGTTGCTGACAGGCCAGCATCCGCATCATGTCTCCAACCGGATTGGGCCGGAGTGGCTGGAAACGACGGATGGAATCCTTCTGCATCGAGGGGAATTCAATCCGCTCACATCACGGCTCAATGGAACTTGGGAGCTTATTCGAGCGGACGGCACGATCGTTATTGAAGGGGACAATCCTGAAAAGCACGGAATCCGCTGCTACTCGGTGCCCGAACTTGCGCAGTTGTTCGTGGAAAGCGGACTCGAACCGAAGGGTTTCTATGGAACTTGGCTCCTCCCCCCTACTCCACTTCAATGGTTCTCCGAAGAACTCATCGCCATAGGAAAGAAGAGCTCAAAGAAACCCTCGTAGCAGAGAGCGGCACACAAGCAGATTCTCCGACAATGGAATTTGGAATAATGTTCGCATGACGATATCACGCACGCGATTGGGTCCGTTGGAATTGGACTCCGCTGTGGTCTTGGCACCGATGGCGGGTTATACCGATTCTCCCATGCGGCGTCTGGCCAGAAGGTTCGGTGCGGGACTCGTTTTCTCTGAGATGCTCTCGGGCGAAGCGATCCGGCGACGAAACCTCAAGACTTTTGAGCTAGCCCGTTTCACACCGGAAGAGCGGCCGATTTTTCTGCAATATGTTGCGGTTAGTCCCGAAATGGCGGCTGAGGTCGCCAAGCTCCTTGAGGAACTCGAGCCGGATGGTCTGGATTTGAACTTCGGCTGTCCGGTGCGAAAAATCGTGCAACATTCGGGAGGTGCGGCACTGCTTAAGGATGTGCCTCTACTGGGTAGGATTGTCGAGGCGACGGTCAAAGCGACGCACTTGCCCGTTTCTTTGAAGATACGGTGCGGGTGGGATGAGCAATCTCTAAATGCGGTTCAAGTGGCTCACGCCGCCGCAGAAAGTGGCGCGAAGTGGATTACGGTTCACGCTCGAACTCGCAGCGAATTTCGCACGGGCAAAGCTCATTGGGAGTGGATCGCACAGGTAAAAGAGAAAGCGGTCATCCCCGTTATTGGAAATGGAGATGTGAGGGAAGCGGAGGATGCCGTTGCTCTTCGCAAGCAGACGGGATGCGATGTGGTCATGATCGGACGCGCGGCGATAGGGTATCCGTTCATCTTCCGCGAAACAAATGCCCTTCTCAGCGGCCAGACTCGCTTGCCGCCTGCCACGCCTCAGCAGAGGTGGCAAGCGGCGCGCCAACAACTGGAATGGATGATTGAATTTTACGGGGAGGAACGCGCTGTGCGCCATTTCCGCAAGCACGCGATTCAATATCTGCGCGGCTTGCCTCACAGTGCTTCTATAAAAGATGAGGTGGTGCGCTTGCCCTCGGCACGCAGTGTCCTGGATACGCTGGAGCGCTATTTTCTTTCCCTGCCTGATAGACCCGCACCGCGAGATCCCGCCATCTTCGAAAGAGCATCCATTGAATGGAATTGATTTCACGAAGAAGTATCACGGCAATCGGCTCAGCCGGCCCTCCACCTCGGAATGGATAGAATCCTCTGCCTCCTGCACCTGCGCCATAACAAAATCCGAAAGAAGTTGTCCTGTGAGCTGCACATCTTGAGGTTGAAATCCCAAATATCGATCCCACTGACTAGCGGCCATATAGTCAATCGAGACGACACGATAGGTTCGATTGGGTTCGAAGGATTCGCCACCGATCTCGCATATCAAAGTATCCAGTCTCTCTCCGTGCAGCCGATAGCCTATCTTCATGCCTGACATTTCCACAAGTCCGTGTTCTCGGAGCGAATGAGCACTCACTTGCCTTTCCGCGAATCTCTGCAATTGTGCTCCGGTGGCATTGAAGAGAACAATGCCGTTATTGAAAGGGAGAAGCTCAGCTATCTGGAGTCTGGTAACAGGGCCGGCCGGGATGTCGGTGCGAATGCCACCCGCATTGACGAGGGCGATGTCGGCGTTGAATACATCACGCATGCGGTCACAAATCCAATTTCCGACATTGCTCTCCTCATGGTATCCGCGAATCCAATCCACGGCCAATTGCCCGATGACCTCTCCGTATTCGGCATCGAGGAGCACCCGAAAACTGTCGCAAAAGGCGGCAACGCGCAAATCGGGCTGAATGTTTTCGACCACCACGGGAATCAGCCGGCCACGGTAGCTGCAAACGGTATCGCCGGCTACCTCCAAATCGAGCACTCCGAGCTCCCGCAAATGACATCCCGCTTGAACGATGAGAATCCCATTTTCGCGAAGGGGCTCCAGAAGGCGCGAATGGGAATGGCCGCCGACGATGACATCGGCATGGTGAATCTTCCGCGCAAGCTCGCGGTCTTTGTCGACTCCATTATGCGTCAGCAGGAGGATGAGATCCGTAACGGGATCCAGTTGGTCGATGAGAGTCTGGGCCGTCTGCGCAATATCCTTCACTTCAAGACCTTGCAGATTGGAAGGATTCGTTTCAGCGCGCAGCTCCTCATAAATAAGCCCGATGACGCCGACGTGCAAGCCACCTATTTCATGGATTGTCATGCCATTGGGCGCAAAGAGATACTGCGTTGAATCCACGAGATTTGCGCAGAGTGTGGGGTAGGCGGAAATTGCGGCGAGTTTTCGCGCGTTTTCCTGTGAAATGTCAAATTCATGGTTTCCAAGAACACCGACTTTGCAATCCACCATTTCCAGTAGTTCAACGAGCGCCCCTCCGAAGACACCGCGATGTTTCCGATTGCAGATGGGATTGCCCGTCATGATGTCCCCTGCGTCCATGAAAAGGCTATTGGGACTCCGCGTTCGTTCGATTCTCAGGTAGTGTGACAGCGCCTCAAATCCACCCACGAGGAGGGTATCATCGGACCCGGAGACGCGCTCCGGCAGGAAGTGGCCATGAATGTCGTTGACATGAAGAATCGTGATGGCGCGCGGCTGTGCCAGCGCCATCGAAACGAAAAAGGCGAAACAGAAAGGAACGCCTCGACATATCGGCGACATGAAGAGCTCCTCAAGATTTCGGGAAATCCGTATCGAAAAATATACATATAAGCTCAAGCGATAGCAAATCGCGAAGTGGGCCTGAGCTTGACAATCTTCTGCGCGAATGATATATTTTAGGGCAGAATATCCCATGGAGTGGCCGCCTGCGCATTCTACTTTCCGCCTATGTGCGATTTGCCAACGCCCTCGCCTGGCACTGCCGAGAAGTGGCCGCGGGATTGCTTGAAGCCGGCCATGAGGTCTTCGTCCTTGCCCAGCGCGATTCGCCTCTGGCATCTTGGCTGCAACGAGACGGGATTCCGTGCGACATCCGAGCGAACCTGAACCGTGTCACGCCGAAGGAGGTTTACCTTGCCGGAAAGGTGGTTCGTGACACGCTTCGGCTTTTTCGCCCCGATGTCTTGAATCCACACTGTCCACCCGGCCATTTCTATCTGTCGCTTCACAGAAAACGGCATGCACCCGAGGCAACTCTTGTGCGCACCGTTGGGGAGCCGCGACCTCCCAAAAGGAACTTTGTCAACCGCCGGTTGCATCAAACGGGGGCGGACGGCATTATTGTGACTTGCGAAGCCTCTCGACAGCGCTACCTGCGCCGTTTCCGACTTGAGCCTGAAAAGGTGCAGGTAATCTACCCGGGATTTGACGGAAAAGCGTTCGCAAACTATACACCTTCAGGCAAGTTTCGGCAGCGATACGGGATTCCCAACCATGCGAAGCTCGTTGGTGTTGTGGCTCGCCTCTCTCCGGAAAAAGGCCATCGTGTCTTGCTCGAGGCTTTCTCACGGGTTCATCAGGATTTTCCTGAAGCGCGACTACTCATTGTCGGTGCCGATGCGCGAGAGCAGACGGCGAAGGATTTGGCGGAATTTGCTCGAGTGCTTCACAGTCATCAGCAGGTCATTTTCACGGGCGAGGTGGCGGATGTCCGCGAGGTGATGGCCGAACTGGATCTGGCTGTGATCCCCTCGGTGCGCTCGGAAGCGATTTGTCGCGTCGCTCTCGAGTACATGACCTGGAAGATTCCTATCATTGCCACGAATGTCAATATTTTGCCGGAAGTGGTGCGAGACGGTGTCAATGGGTGGGTGGTTCCCGTAGGAGATGCCGCCGCTCTTTCCAGAGCTCTTGGTGAAGCGCTCCAAAATGAATCGGAAAGAAAGAAGCGCGGAGCTCAAGGGAGGGAGCTCGTGCTGTCCGAATTTTCTCGAGCTCGAATGATTGAACGAACTCTGGACTTCTACCGGTTATCGGGAGCACGCGCAAGGTGACCTCAGAAAAGTTGCCGATCACGCTTGTTGTGGTTACACTGAACGAAGAGGCGAATCTTTCGCGGTGCCTGGCGAGTGCCGACTTTTGCCGGCACAAACTCATCGTAGATTCGGGTTCCTCCGATCGAACCGTCGCCATCTCGGGCGAGATGGGCGCCGAGGTGCTCGTGCGCGAATGGACGGGATTTGCAGACCAGAAGAATTTTGGTGTCGCCGCCGCCAAGACCGAGTGGGTTTTATGCCTGGATGCGGATGAGGAAATCAGTCCGGAGCTGCGCCACAACATCCTTGAACTTGGAAAAAAACTCGAGGCGTATGACGGCTTCGAGCTGAACCGTCACGCCCATTATCTGGGTCGCTTCATCAATCACAGCGGATGGTATCCCGAGTGGCGCCTTTTCCTCTATAAGAAATCGCATGGGATCTGGAAAGGATTGGAGCCCCATGCGCGAGTGCACCTTTCCGGTCGCAAGACTCGGTTGCAGGGTGACCTGTACCACTATACCTATCGGAGTATTCAACATCACGCATGGAAGACTCTGAGCTATGCTCGAGCCGCGGCGGAAGCTATGCACCAAACGGGTCGGCGTGCCTCTTTCTTTGACCTGCGCGTCCGAGCTCCCTGGGCATTTGTTCGGTCGCTTCTGCTGAGGTGCGGATTCTTGGATGGTTTTCCAGGGCTCGTCATTGCCTGGATGGCCGCCTATTACACCTTCTTGAAATATGCGTTCCTGCGAGAGTTGAACCTTCAGGCGAGGCAAAAGTGAAGGGCTACGGACGACTTCTGAAATACCTGCGGCCCCAAGTGGCGCGCATTCTTCTGGGATTCGTGCTCATGGGAATCTTTGCGCTCTTCAGCGGGTTCTCCATCGCCATGCTCTATCCCGTCTTCGATATCGTCCTTATGCCTCGCACCGCAGAGGACATGGCCAGAAGCCAGCTCAGAACCGACATCTCCTTTGGGCAACAGTTCCGGGCATTGGGCCGGGAGCTGACAGACGACTACGGCAACGCCGTCCGAGGCAACCAGTCGTGGGGCGAAGCGACGCACGATGCAAAAAACAAATTGTTCGCCGTGCTTCATGAAAACCCGGCCCATCGGGTGCTTCAATGGATTTGCCTGGCCGGTATTCTCCTCATGTTCTGCAAGACTCTCAGTGGGTATCTTCAGAAGATTGTCTTCGTTCGCGTCGAAGAGAAAGCGGTGATGATGCTTCGCAATGACCTCTTTGAGAGGATCGAACAGCACAGTCTTCCTTTCTTCGCACGATTCGGAACAGGCGAGCTGGTATCGCGGATGGTCAACGATGTGAATGCCCTGAAGAACTTCACGGTCTCCAATGTCGCCGAGCTGCTTCGCAATGCGAGTCTTACTCTGGTTTTCCTTGGGCTGGCGTTTCTGGCGAGCTGGCGGCTCACGCTCATCGTCTTCATCGTTGTGCCGCCCGCCGTCTGGCTCATTGCACGCATCGGTCAGAAATTGAAGACCTACAGCGGACGGGCCCAGGCAAAGACAGCGGACATCGTCCATTTCCTGCAGGAAGTCTTCGTAGGTCAGCGCTTGGTCATTGCCTTCCGTGCCGCGGCGCGGGAAATGGAGCGATTTCGCCGGGAAAGCTATCGCTACTTTCGAATCTATCTGAAGCTGATGCGCCTCGACAGTCTGGCGGCGCCTCTGTCCGAATTCTTGACAACAACCATCGGCATTCTCGTCCTTTGGTATGGAGGAAGCCTGGTGATTCGAGCCGGCGGCGGAATCACCGCCGGTCAATTTGTCGTCTTCTGCGGCGCGCTCTTTTCCATGATGCGCCCCGTCTCCACCTGTGCGCGAATATACAACGAAATACAGAAAGGTCGAGCCGTGTTGGATAGAATCGGGGAAGTCGTCGATGTCCCGTTGGAAATCGTTGACCTCCCGACGGCGCGGCGGCTCGAGGAATTCGCCGATGTTATCCGATACGAGGATGTGTCCTTCTCCTATATTTCGGGGCAACGTGTCCTTCAGAATTGCTCCCTCGAACTCTCCCGCGGAACGGTCACGGCCTTGGTCGGCTCCTCCGGAGGAGGCAAATCCACGCTGGCGGATCTCCTCATCCGTTTCTATGATCCCACGGAGGGCCGTATTACCATTGATGGCCGCGACCTTCGAGAGATCACTCTTGACTCGCTGCGACGGCTCACAGGGGTAGTTACACAAGAGACAATTCTCTTCGACATCTCGATTCGAGACAACATTCGCTATGGCCGGCCGGCGGCAACCGATGCGGAAGTGGAAATGGCTTCGCGCGCGGCCAATATCCACGACTTCATCCGCTCACTTCCCGACGGTTATGACACTCGTGTCGGCGAACGAGGCACACGCCTTTCAGGCGGCGAGCGCCAGCGCATCGCGATTGCGCGAGCCGTTTTGAGTGATCCGCAGATTCTCATTCTCGACGAAGCGACCTCCGCTCTGGACTCCGAGTCGGAGACTTTGATTCAAGAAGCGGTCTCGAGGCTCCTGCAGGGCCGCACCACTCTGATTATTGCTCATCGCCTCTCCACCATTCAACAGGCCGACCGCATCTATGTCATCGAAAAAGGCCGAATTGTCGAGTCGGGACGTCACGAGGAACTTCTGGCCCGCTCTGGCCGATACCGCAGATTCTACGAACTGCAGTTCAGCAGAACCTCCGTTGAACCGACGGAAAATCTTCAATAGCAGTGAATGCGAAAAGAGAGCGCGAAGATTTCTGCAACGCTTTCAAGGCGAGAACCGACGGTCGTTGCCCTGCACTTTCGCCGCGTTGGGGATAGCCTGATGGCCACTCCGGCCCTGAGGCAAGTGCGCCTCTTGCGTCCGGATGCGCGCATTCTCGTCCTTGCCGAGAACGGAGTGAAGCGGGTTTTTGAGGGGAACTCGGCCGTCTCGGACATCCTCGTTGCGGGGCCATTGAGCCGTGCCGTTGAATTCCGGCGTGCGTTGCTGCTCCTGCGAAAACAGAAGCCTCATGTCG
>JAZDIW010000191.1:0-4018 GCA_043804575.1 bacterium | reverse complement strand
AGCTCATCAATACCAAGAATGGCTATAGCTTTCCCGGATTCATCCCTGATTGGAGCGTAGCCAGAAAGGAAGGTGCCCCACCTATCGCTAATAAAATCTCTCAAAGCAAAGGGATGATCGAATCCCTCGAGTACTGACATCGTCTCACTTATGTCATAGTCTTCGCCGGGAGCAGGGGGGATTTCTTCGCCTTCGATTTTCCCATTTCCGTCGATGTCGATTGGATCGATCATCTCGGCATCTGCGACAAATTTGAGAATATTTGGAGTATCTGTTTTTCTCCAAATATAGATATAACGCAGGTCACTATTGTTGTCTCGAACTCTTTGCATAATTTTCAGCACCCTTTTCATCTCATCTGAATTCAAATCCTCTTCCGTTTGAATTTTCTCAATATCAGAAGGATTGAACTGTAACGATGCTGTACTTGCTATGGCCTCTAACCGCTCTCTAAGCCTCTCCTTAAGAACCGTTTGACTTTGCCTATAGAGAAGAGAAATGACCAGTACAGTGAAACTCGCGCATACGATTAACGGAATAAAGCTTTTGTTAACACTGAGAACTCCCAATAATTTTATATGTTTGCGCATGTTTACTAATTACTCTACCATTCTATCAAATTATTGGTCTCCTGTTAAGTGGTAATTTTCTCCCTGGCAATATGTTTCTTCCTTCAAAATTACTCCTCATCCTCCTTTCAGCAGGATTGTTCATCCTCGCCGATTCTTTTAGTGCTAATTGGGGCAAAAACGGCGGCGTTCTCTCTTTAGTTCTGATGTGTATTGTAGGGTCAATTGGGTACGTTTTCTTTGGCCTTCTCAACCAAAAAGTACAACTTGGCATAGCTGGAGGTTTAGTGAATGTTGTACTGATTGTTGGAGTGGTCTTCATTGGATGGATTTACTTCGGCGAGTCATTGATGTTCCGGCAATACGCCGGCCTTGTCCTTGCGGGATTGGCTATTTTACTTCTTTCATAGATCAAACCGATTTATCGTCGCACCCTGAAAGTGTACCCCACAACTATCAAACCCCCCAGAGCCGAAAGGAACCACATGCATGGAGCGTATTTTTCCTTCACTCCACGATGAAAATCCTAAGCGGAGGGTAAGCGTGGTGTGGCTTTCTTTTGAAAAATGAACAAGTAAGCAATTTGTATGCCCACCATGAGGGAAAATACCGCAATAAACCAGAAAATCGGAGTGAATTTCTTCTCTATCTCCTCTTGGAAAGTGAGGACATTCATGTCGATTCCCAGAATCGCCACCGGCTTTCCCGTTGAGTCATGAATCGGTGCGGATCCGGTTAAAGTCGGCCCCCACTGATCTACCGTCCATTCAACAAAAGTTTTCGAGAGCGCCAAGCCGGGTAATGCCATTTTTTGCCCGGTGGCATCATACGAAAATCCGGGCCACACGCTTTCGTCAGCCTTATCAAGAATCCCATCGCCGTTAAGATCTTTGGGGTAGCGCGGAATGTCATAATTCGAGTCGGCATCGGCAACGAACTCCCAGATGTTCGGATTCTTCGTGGGACGCATGATGTACACCCAAGTCACATTCTCGTTTCTATCCCGAATCTCATTCAGTTTCATGAAAACCCTCTGATACTCCTCGGTCTTCATATCACTTTCCACATGCAACTTATCGAAGTCACTTGTATCAATCTCCGGAACTGCAGTGGAAGCGATCGACATGAGGCGATTGCCGATCTGCTCATTCATAAGATTGATTGTGTATCGATACATCCCATAGGTCACGACGAGCGCCACAACTGCAAAGAAACTCATGACCAGCAGAACTCTGCGAGAGCGCAGCAGTTTGAGAATGTCGAAGAAAAGCGATCGGTGGAAAGCGGTGAGACGAATCAGGATGAAAAGGAGGAAAAAGCCGAAGAAGAAGTATAAGGGCTTGAAGGATTGGTACGTCAGATCGACAATATCACTTGCTTTGAGGTCCACTCCGAATACCGCCACCGTTTTTCCTGCGGAATCTTTGATGGGTGCCCAACCCGAAATCCACGCGCCCCATTGGTCCAGGAAAGCATCCACGCCTACCGGCCTGATCAATGATTCAAGAGTGGATTCCTTTGCAAGAGAGGCGTCGTACACTTCCCCGGGCCATGAGTTTTCGTCCTTTTCATCCAAAACACCATCACGATTGCTATCGGTGTATGCGGGAATGTCGTCATTGGAATCCGCATCGGCCACAAACTCGAATAGTGTTTTTTCTTCATCGATCAGCCTCATGATGTATGAATAGACAACTGAGGGATTTCTGTTTCTGATGTCGTTGAGCTTCTTAAAGACGCGCTGATAGGCATCTGTCTTCATATCGGACGCTACATGGATCTTATTGATGTCCTCAATCACGAATTCTGGGGCGGCCGTTGCGGCAATCGCCTTGGCCTGTTCCTTGAGTCTCTGCGTGTTCAAATTCACATTGTGTAAATAGAGGCCATAGGTGATCCCCGCAGCCAGAAAGCCGAATGCCACCATGAACGCAATACTCTTTCTGCTTAAGAAGAACTCCCGCAAGCTCGAGAACGTCTTCGTCTGCAGGCCAATTTCGGGAGACTGCGGCTCCGCCAGAGCCGCCTTGAGCTTCTGCTCCGTTGGTTGCCGCCAGAGGACCTCGAACATCTTGCGTTCCGCCTCCGCAAGCTCGGGGAGCTTGAGCAGGCAGGCCTGCTCCTGAGTAAAGTTGAAGCAGAGCACGCTACTGCCCGCGATGATCTTCTCGAAGGTAATGGGGAACTCCTCCTCTTTCAGCAGCTGCGTCTCGCGGTACTCGAACGCGTCGCGCGACTGGAAGCGGCGTCCGAGGGGGGTATCGGGGGCCAGCGTCCGCGAGAAGATGCCGCGCTTATGCCGCTCGCGGAAGTACTGCACGCGGAACGCGCGCAGAGGATCCTCCTCCTCCTTCACCGTCACGGGACGGTAGTGCAGGAATTCTTTGACGCCGAACCCGAGCAGACTCCCGTACGCCTTCCGGATACCCTCCTCCCCCTCGTAGTACTCTATTTCGGGCCGCCTGTTCTGGATCCGGAGTGAATGGATGAACGTCTCGAAGTCTCTGGCGCGGCTCTTCATCGACTCGAACTTCTCCTCGGTGTCGCGCTTCACCCACCGCAAAATCGGCTCGAGAGACTTGATGATCATCTTTGGCGTATCGTTCACGGTCTCGCGGCAGAGGATGCGGCGGCTGAGGAGCTTCTTCACGGCCAGATCCAGCACGCCCGTCGATTTGCCCGTTTTGGCCGCGAGCTCCCGAAGCGTCAGCGCCTCGCCCTCGAGCAGCTTCCGGACGACCGTGATCTCGGTCTGGGAGAATCCCGCTTCCGTCAGATACGCCTCGATGCTGGCGGGCAGATCGGTCATGCCGCGGCAGGGAGGGACAGGGGAACGTGGCGCACGCGCCGAAGACCGGCGCCTGAAGAGAGGACAACGATCATGCAAACCCGCACGATACAGGATTTTTCGGCTATGTAAAGCGCTTTGGACACTTCACCAACCACAGGGCGGAGGGGCTTGCACAGCGAAGGAAGCACGAACGCGGGCGTTCTGGGGGGTGGCAGAACGCCTGATTTTGGCTTGGTGGAGCCAATAACTCAGATTGAGTCAAGGCCATCTTCTGCAAACACTATGCCAAAAATATATGGAGGATTCTACGGTGATACTGGAGCACATCGCTCTATGCGTTCCTTTCCCCTTTTCTGAATGGAGGTGTCCGATGGCCGTTCCGTGGCAAGTGATGAACCAGATCAGGTCGGAGCTTCGCAAGGTCGTGGATGAGGAGGTGGACGAAAGCTTCTTCACCTACGACCGCGACACTGGTCAGATCGTCTCGAATCGCAAGATCGGTGGCTACCACTTCATCTTCGATGCGAGCGGCAACCTGATCAAGAAGCACCGCGATACCTGATCGCTCACTCCATTCGCCCCCGGGAGGAAGCCACCTGCTTCCTCCCGGTAACTTTTCTGATACGGTACTTCTATGATCGAGAATCCACTGCGCACT
>JAZDIW010000190.1:0-4440 GCA_043804575.1 bacterium | reverse complement strand
CTCCAAGGCAATTGACGGTCTCCATGGTGAACATCTTGTCGGGGGTGGTTTCACCGGCTTTGATGCCAAGTTGTTTTCCAACCTCCTCTGCTACACGGGGGGCTCCGCGAACATGACAGGCCGTTCCTAAGCACACGGATACCAAATGCTTCCCGCGAGGTTCTAAGCTGAAGGCGCGGTAGAAGGTGGCTACACTGTAGATATCCACCGACGATCGATTCGTCTGCTCCGCCACGATTCGCAAAGCTTCGGCAGGGAGATAGTTATACCTCGCCTGAATGTCTTGTAGCATCGCAATCAAGCTGCCTTGATCTTTTCGGTGCCGCTCGACAATTCCGAGGATTTCTTCCGTTTTCATCGTCTCACTACTACCATGTATGGATTATTTTGGCTGAAATCTTCCTTTTCGAAAGACAGCATTTGTAAACTGAAATCCTTCAATACTCTGAATGCGTCGGGTGCACTTCTCCGAGGCCAAAGACGGAAAAAAACGACGCCGCAGGATCATTCTTTCGTCCGTCTATCCTATTTGGGGGGGGGCCTTCCGACTTGGACTCCTCGAGCAGACAAAGAGGCGTGCGTATTAATGCAGGAAAAGTGGAGAAGGAGCAGTGCACAAGAATGGAAAATCCAACCGATTTTAAACTGAGGGTAAGGATTTTCCGAAAACCATCTCTAATATGCGAAATTACTTTCAAATTGTCAAGCCCTATAAATCCGAGCAGATGGAACAAGTCGAAGGCCTCACGAAATATGAATCCTGAGAATGCTTGGCCAAACTTTAAAAGTTGACTGAGTATCGGCTGTCTACTCGCTCGATTGCTTTTTCGGCCATCAAATACTATCTTATAAAAGATGTCCGTGGACTTAAGTGAAAGCCAATCGAGGCGCCGACAAGCGAATCTGCCGCCTTCGATTTGGGGAGAGACTCTGGAAACGCATCATATGCCCACGATGTGTAAGTCTTCACTATTCCAGATAAAAGAATGCATCGGTAGGGAGTGATCCTAATGAGTGAGCAAAGCCGCACGATTGAAAGACTGCTTTTCGCTTTACAAGAACGTGCGAAGGAGTTGAATTGCCTGTATGCCGTTGAGGAATTACTCAATGATTCAGCCGCAACGCTGGATGAGATTTTCAACGGAATCGTCAAAGCTATCCCACCCGGCTGGCAGTATCCCGATATCTGTCAGGCTCGCATCATTTATCAGAACACGGTTTTCGCGCAGGAGGATTTCCAAGAGACCGACTGGGCGCTCCATGCCGATATCCAGGTGGCAGACGAGGTTGTGGGTGGCGTTGATGTTTATTATACGCGCGAGATGCCCACGGCGGATGTCGGACCTTTCCACGCGGAAGAAGTACGGCTCATTAAAACGATCGCCGACCGCCTGGGTCACTTTGTTCAGTATCAGCAGCTCCGTTGGCTCCAACATGAATGGCAGTCCGCCAAGAAAAATCTCTCGGAGAAACAGAAACCCGAATGGCGTGTCCTCTGCGATTTCTTGCATCACACAGACCAGAATCTCTGTCGTCGCATTACCCGCAAGATGTTCATCCGACTCTGTTCCAGCGGTATCCGGGAGGCGGAGTCTCTTCAAGATGAGATGCCGCAAGATTCCACACTCTCCCAACTGCCTCAAGACGAAAACCGACCGATGCGGCGGCGCTCGATAGAGTTCACGACCGAGCAGAGCAACAGAATCTTTGATATCGCGGCGACCTACTTCAGTGATCAGGAAATTCTCTTGTGGATTCAAAAATGGATACAGGAAGATAAATCGAGTTTCCTGGTGATGTCGTTGGAGAGCTTCAGTACCAGCATCGGGGAAATCGTTGATGCTGTCCGTAAATTCCATCATCTGGCCGCCGAGGGTGAAGAACTTGCCCCTTCCACGGACAAGGAATTGCGAGTCGCGCTCATCAGCCGTTTCTTCACGGATCAACTCGAATACATTAACATCGCCAAAGACCATGTCGAGCTCAGCGATTTCTACGATCTCGTGCATCGGATCATTTTCCCTACCGACAGTCACGGCAAACTCGGTGGAAAGAGTGCGGGACTCTTCTTAGCTTCACGAATCCTACAGCGCGCCAGCCAGGAGCAGGAAATCCTCGAAAATATGTTAACTCCGAAGACCTGGTATATCACCTCCGATGCCCAGCTCCGGTTCATCACTTACAACAATCTGGAAGAACTTGTGGAACACAAGTACCGGGAGATCGATGAGATCCGCCGAGAATACGGACAAATTGTGCAAATCTTCAAGCATTCGAGTCTCACTCCGGAAGTCGTTCAAGGCCTTTCTATGGCCTTGGACGATTTCCAGAATCGTCCATTGATTGTGCGCAGTTCCAGTCTTCTCGAGGATCGATTTGGCTCTCCCTTCTCCGGTAAGTACAAGAGTCTCTTTCTGGCCAATCAGGGAACAAAACCTCAGCGGCTTGAAGCCCTTTTGGATGCGATTGCCGAGGTCTATTCGTCCACCTTCGGCCCGGACCCGATTCAATACCGTCACGAAAGAGGCTTGCTCGACTTCCGTGAGGAAATGGGCATCATGATTCAAGAGGTCGTAGGCACGCATGTGGGACGCTACTTTCTCCCGGCCTATGCGGGTGTCGCCTTCAGCAACAATGAATTTCGCTGGTCCCCGCGCATTCGCAGGGAGGATGGCCTGATTCGTCTCGTACCAGGATTGGGAACGCGGGCGGTGGATCGCCTCAGTGACGATTATCCGATTCTGCTCGCCCCCGGGCAGCCGGGGCTTCGCGTCAACATCACCACAGAGGAGGTCGCGCGCTATTCTCCACACAAAATGGATGTGATTGACCTCGAAGCCAATGCCTTTGTCACCATTGATGTTCGGGATTTCTTCCGCGAGTACGGCCATCAAATCCCCTGGTTGAATCAGGCTATTTCAATCTGCGATGGGGATCATTTGCAGGTGCCGTCCGGATTGACTTCGGATCTGAAACGCACCGAATTCTGTGTGACTTTTGAAGGACTGATTTCACGCACTCCCTTCGTGAAGCAGGTAGGAACCATTCTGCGAGTGTTGCAGGAAAAACTGCACACTCCAGTGGACATTGAATTCGCTTCCGATGGAAAGACTTTCTATCTCCTGCAATGCCGTCCGCAAGTCTATGGCAAGGATACGGCGCCCTCGCCTATTCCCCACGACGTTCACCGCGAACAAATCGTCTTCACCGCGAATCGCTATATCTCGAACGGCAGAGCGCCGGATTGCACGCACATCGTCTATGTGGATCCGCTCAAATACGCCGAAATTGGCGACCTCTCCACTTTAAAAGAAGTCGGTCGCTGTGTAGGACAATTGAATAAGGTTCTCCCGAAACGACAATTTGTCCTGATGGGCCCGGGGCGTTGGGGCAGCCGCGGCGATATCAAACTTGGGGTTAGTGTCACTTACGCGGATATCAGCAATACAGCCATGCTGATCGAGATTGCGCGGCAGCGCGGGAACTATCTGCCGGATCTCTCCTTCGGAACCCATTTCTTCCAAGATCTCGTGGAATCCTCCATCCGCTATCTGCCGCTCTACCCGGATGATCCTAAGGTAATCTTTAATGAGAATTTCCTTGGTTCCGCTGACAATATTCTCCCCGGAATCCTTCCTGAGTTTGCATCTTTGGCGAATACCGTGCGAGTCATTGATGTGCCAAAATCATCAGGGGGGAGAGTGCTGCGCGTGCTGATGAACGCCGATCGCAATGAAGCCATGGGATTGCTTGCTCTGCCTCGTATCAGCGTTGAAGAGATAAGAACGGATCAGAAACCGGTGGGAAAAGGGCAGCCGCTCGAAGAACACTGGCGATGGCGTATGCAGATGGCGGAGCATATTGCGGAACACCTCGATGCAGATCGTTTCGGAGTGAAAGCGATGTATGTTTTTGGCAGTGCCAAAAACGCCACAGCCGGACCCGGCAGCGATATTGATTTGTTAGTGCATTTCGCCGGGACAGAGCAACAACAAGAGATGCTCAGACAATGGTTGGAAGGCTGGAGTTTGTGCCTCAGTGAAATGAACTATCTTCGAACCGGAGTCAAAGCGGAAAAGTTGCTGGATGTGCACATCATTACTGACGAGGACATCGCTGCTCGAAGTCCGTTTGCAGTTAAAATCGGAGCCGTGACAGATGCCGCCAGACCTCTGCCGCTGGGTTGCCGTAGCGAGCGATTTTCGCAATCTTCCAATTCCTAAAGATGGACATATAGGATTTCGCTGTCTCTCCCACTTGGATATCGAACCACAAGCCGTCGTAATGCCAACTTACTTATTTGCATATATTCCGACTGCCAAGTCAAAAACAGGAACAGATTCACAAGCTGGTTATTAGGATTGATGACAATGGCAGTAGCTAATCGGGTGACAAATAAGCAGGCATGGCGTAGGTGATACAGTTTCGTAAGTTATTATA
>JAZDIW010000189.1:0-5099 GCA_043804575.1 bacterium | reverse complement strand
TACACGTTTTTTTTCACACATCAGCGCACCCCGCGCGCCCAGGGTAACGACCGTGACACGCGCGCCCAGCCGATTCAACTCGCGCGCGGCAAGCTCCGCACTGTCCCAGTCATTCACGTGAATCCCGGTCATTCGCGATGCTTCTGTCTCATTCGGGATCAGGAGATCAACGAGCTCAAGTATTTCGGTGGTGAGTACTTGAGCCGGTGCCGGATTCAAAACAGTCAAGACATGATTCATACGCGCGACACGGAGCGCGTGGACAACCGTTGCGAGCGGAATCTCTAATTGTGTCATCAATGCTTTAGCCGAAGCGATGATCTCAACCGCATTGTCCACATCGGCGGGTGTTACGTGCGCATTCGTGCCGGGCACGACAATGATCGTGTTCTGCCCGCCATCTTCGACGGAGATGATCCCAACGCCGGTGGTCGCGGTAGGATCAGAGTTGACGTGCGTTGTAAGGACACCGGCTTGCGTAAGACTCGCGCACAGAGTACGTCCAAAATCATCTGTGCCGACGCGACCAATCATCGCGATTGCCGCGCCGAGTTTTGATGAGGCGACGGCTTGGTTCGCGCCTTTACCACCAGGAATTACAACAAATTCACGACCGGTGATTGTTTCGCCGTGCGCCGGTAAATGCTCGGTCTGCACGACCAAATCCATATTCAGACTACCAACGACTACGATATCAGGCATTCTGATTCTCCGGGCAAGTGGCTAATGCACTTGCGCATATGCTTGGTCAACGACCTCCATCGCGATAGCAAGCTCAGATAGAGATGGCAGTCCTCGGAATCCATCAGCCAAGCCGAGGAGAACGCGTTTTGCAAATTGGTTGTAGAGTGGATCTGAATCCAGATCAATCTGTTCTACGAAGGAATTGCCAGCGGCATCAGTGAACGTGGCTATCCCGTCATCTCCGACTGAAACGTAACCGGCGGCAGAGGAGGCATACAACGAGACCTCTCGCTTGCGGGACGAATTGGGAAAGAGGTAGCCGGTTTCCACCACGGCTGAACGACCAGAGATCGTTTCCATCAGGACGACCGCGTGATCCTCGACCAATGTATTGTGAGCGCGTCGATGTATTGCAGATTGAACGCGCGTAATCGGCTCCGCCACGGTTTGCAGGAAAAGATCAATAAAGTGGATTCCCAGGTTGATGAAGCAACCACCTCCCGCCTCCATCGGATCCAGCATCCACTCGCATCCCGATCGAATGTACCGATCAGGCGGACCAGCGATAAACCGGAATGTGGCGTGGTCAGGCCGTCCTACTTTCTGGAGCAAGGTAGCTAGCGGACCCACTCTCTGAACAAAAGGAACGGTGGTTGGCACGTTTGCTTCGCTTGCCAGCTTTGCGATCTCATAAACCTGGGTTGAGGATAATCCAGCCGGCTTTTCGATACAGAACGGCAAGCCACGCTCGATCAAAGTCCGCGCGATTTCCGGCATCTCCCGATGACGACCAAAGACGAATGCCATGTCCAGATCGCGCCTTACCGCCGCCTCCCTCCAATCCGCACAAGCGGTTGCCCCGAAGGACATCGCGAATCTATCCGCGACTTCCAGATTCCTGTCGGACACGACCACGACATCGGCTTGCTCCGCCAATGCCACATGATAGAGTGGGACGTGCCAGTGAGATGCTTCGAGAATCGCTACGCGCGGTTTCATCGTGATGCCTCATCTAAACAGAAAACGGCTTTTCCAACTTTCCCCGCAACCACCCGCTCCAAGGAAACTGAGCATTCCTTTGGGATGAGAATGCCATATTTCGCTACTTTGTTGCCAATATACCCGTACATTATGGCCTTGTCAAGTCTTTTTAGTAGCGGTGTCTTTTTAGTAGCGATTTTACGCTACGGTGTTGCATTTTTTCTGTATCATGATATAATCACCCCAATTACACATTTTGCGAGGAGAGGAGGAATATGTCCGAAGATAATAAACTGACAGTCGAAGCAAAACCAACAATTGCATCAGTGGAGCGTTGCCTGGAGATTCTGTTGATGTTGGCAGGGAGCAGAGTTGGGCTGCGTCTTGCCGAAGTAGCGACCAAGTTGGGCTCTGATCGAGCCAATGCGCAACGTATCCTGTCCACGATGGAGGAACGCGGATTTGTCTTTCGAGATCAAGAGTCGAACCGCTACAAGCTCACTTTTTTAGTGACATCGTTGGGGTTCCGGCATCTTGAGGCAGCCGGGGTGAGCGAATGGGCTCAGCCGACGCTCGACGGTCTCGCAGCGGAGACGCATGACTTGGTGAGGCTGGCGGCAGGCGAACCAGACAAACTGCGCTGGATCGCTTGCGCCCAAGGCGCCGCCGACACACTGATTGTTGATCCTGTGCAAGGTAAAGAAGTCCCTCTGCATGCAACCGCCAATGGCAAAGCGTGGCTCGCACAGTTTCCGGAAGAAGATGCCATCAAGCTGGTGTTACGCCAGGGTTTCCAGCCCAGAACTCACAAGACGATCACTACGGTTGATGCGCTTCGCGATGAATTGCGACGAGTGCGGGAACGCGGATACGGAACAGCGGACGAAGAAGCCGATCTCGGTGTTATCGCCGTCGCAGTAGCGATTGTGCGCGAGGGTCGTCCGCTGGGAACGATTAGCGTTGCCGCGCCGACTTCCAGAGCAACTGTGCAGAGTCTGGAGGAGTTCGTGCCCCAGGTTCGTAGGGCAGCGAGCGTTCTCGCTGAGACGTGGGGTCCGTATGTGGATACCTTGATTCCGGATATCATGGCTGTGTCGATGGTCCGAAAATCAAGCTAGCCGAGTCAAGCACGGTCAGGTGCAAGTCACGCGAGGGTGATACGCGCCGGTCTTATAGAGAAAGACAGGTGGTATGTATATGAAGAACCAAACGAGATCCTTTCAGGCGTTGACGATCGGCGGTCCCGAGCGCGTGGAATACGTTCATCTCCGAATTCCGGAACCGCAGGCCGACCAAGTGCTCGTTGAAGTGCGGGCCTGCGGCATTTGCGGGAGCGATCTTAGGTTGTATCGTCAGGGCGAGATCGATTCCGCCTTTTTTGGTCACGAATTCTCGGGAACTGTCGTGGCCGTAGGTTCCAATATTGCAGATTATCATCCGGGCGATCGTATATCGGCCGGATTATCCAGTGGTTGCGGTACCTGCGAACCCTGTAACCGCGGATTACCGAACTTTTGCCGACGGTCGCAAAACCAATTCCATCCCGGCGGTTTCGCGGAGTTTTGCATGGTGACCTGCGCGGAAGGCTTTAGACCCATCGTAAGAATACCTGACGCGCTGGACGATATCAGGGCTACCCTCTTTGAGCCACTTAGCTGTGCTATGCGAATATCCTCTCGGATAGCCGTAGCTCGCGGAGCTCGGATTCTGATCCTCGGACTTGGCATGATGGGAGTGCTCAGCGGGCTGTTATTCAAGAAAAGCACTCAGGGAGTCTTCATCGTCGGCGCGGATACCCACTCCGGGCGAGTCGAGTTAGGCCAGGAACTTGGATTGGATCGATGCGTACGACTGAACTCGGGAAATCTCAAAGGTATCGATGACTTGGTGGCGGACTTTGATATAGTGGTCGACGCCACCGGCGTCGCTTCGGTTTTCCCACTCGCCGTTGACTTGGCCAGGCTCGGTGGATCGGTCATCCTTGCGGGAGTTCCCGCAGGTTCGATCCCCTTCGCCCCACTGCCGATCTTCCGCAAAGAACTGACCATCATCGGTGCAAAAGGACCCTTCCCCTATCCAAATGGAGAAGGCGGCGCGCATGCGCTGGATCTCCTGTTATCTTCGGATATCCCATGGGACAAGCTTGTCACAATATTCCCATTTCGTCTTGCCGCTGAAGCTTTCCTTAGTTCTGCAAACAACGGCCCCCTTAAGAGCGTCCTTTCCTTTGGGAGTTGAGTAAGCGATGAATATTTCTTGGCAGGAAAATTGGAGTGGCCATCGTTTTTATAGAACTTCGTTCATAGCTCTCTGCCAACATCAACAAAGTATTTGCAACACCGTAGCGTAAAAATTGCCAATAAAAAGCTTGACAGGGGTGTATTATCTTGGTATATTGGCAACAAAGTAGCGAAATACGGCATTCTCATACCAAGGAATACTCAGACAATTTGGTAATGAATGATGGAGAGAATGATGAAAAAGGTCATTGAAACGTTTGATCGGGCTGTTGGTCTTGTCGAAGAAGTCATCTCTATTTCGTATTGATTGAATTGATTGATTGAATTGATAAATTGATAATTGATTGATAATTGAATTGAATTGATAAGAACTTCCTTTTCGACGGGGGGAGTATATGGGGGCTGTTTTTTGTTGTCAATGGATATTTTGGGTCTATTTTACATCGAAAAGCAGGGGCCGGCGATGCGATTGGAGGCGGGAGGTGGATCTGTGGCCGCTCTTTTGAGAAATCTGCTCACCTTTTGATCAAGCGACCCGGCAATAGGGCATTTTGGGGCATATTTCAGACAGATCTCTCCGGCACGCCTTTTTTGATGAGACGTTATGCCTGAATATAGGCATCCCAAGAGTATTCGGGGTCGCCGTAGATCGTATCAGCAGCGTGTGCTTGAAGCTGAAGATCATAAGCGGCGCATTCATGGGGAGACCGTTCGACCGGCTCACGGCCGGCATCATATCCCCATCGGGCGTGAGCTTTTGGCGGCGGTCTTGCCCTTGCCAACCATAATCCCAGGTGATTGAGGATATCCCGGATGACCGACTGATCCTCGATGAAGCTGATGATCCGCATGGCCCCCTGACATCTCGGACAGACCAGGGGATCTACCTCGTATATCTTCTGAATCAGTCTGGCCCAACTTTTCCTGAAAGCCTTTTCGTTTCCCTGAGGTTCGAGGATGCGGGGGATGGCGTCATCCAGACCTTCCTTCTGGCGTTTTCCCCGCGAGACGTTGCTGTAATACCCGTAATATCTCACCATTTGCTCGCCCCGGTTGGGGATGTGTGAACACAGGTTGGCCAGCCATTCCAGCGCCGGGAAACTCTTGGTTGTCCCGCCGTCCTTGGATGTATAAACGACCGTCCCCTCTTGATCCAGGTACTGCATCCGCTCTTGGGAGAAGGATGCCCGGATG
>JAZDIW010000188.1:0-9054 GCA_043804575.1 bacterium | reverse complement strand
GTCTTGCCGGCGGCATTCGGCCCCAAAAAACCAAGAATCTCGCCCCGCTCGACCGAGAAGGAAATATCATCCACCGCTCTCTTGCCGGAGTAGCTCTTGGTCACATTGCGCAGTTCAATCATCTTCCCTCGTCAACTTGAGAAAATTTGAACAATTGCCGATAACTGTGGCATTGTAACTCACCAAAGAAATTCGAGGTTCCCGATTTCACTCCGAACCGCCGAGGAAATCCTCTTCTGAATCTCCATGAACATGAAGAATCGATGTTTTATGATTGAAAATATAGCAAAGAGACGAAATCAAATTCGATTAAAATCCCGGGCGAGAGTAGCCGAAACCCTCCGTGGTGCGAAACCTCCGTCGTCGTGACGGCTCTTTCGCCCTGCTCTCTTTAAAAGCGATCCTACCGTGGCAGGTGTGCCACCCGCCCGGCGCCGCCTCACATCCTACTGATAGCATTGCATTCCTTGCAGGAAATCCGTATATTCCATTGCAAATATTGCATTGTCCTTGGAGCCACTCATGTCTGACGAAGTAGTGCAAGCCCTGCAATTGCCAACAGAGGGATCTCTGACCCAGGAGCATCTGCAAGCCCTCTATGACATTAGCCAAACCGTAAATTCCATCACGGACATCGATTCGCTCTTGGAGCAGGTGATGGACATTGCCATTCGCCTGGCGGATGCAGAGCGCGGATTTCTGGTATGGACGGAATCCGGTGCGCTAAGGGTGCGCACAGCGCGCAATATCTCACCGGAGACCGCATTGGATTTGGACGGGTTCAGCCATACGGCCATCAACAGCGTGGTTCGTTCCGGCGATTCGGTTCTTGCCATGGACGCGGAATTGGACCCGCGCTTCTCCGGTGCTGACAGCGTGATGCTCAAAGGCATTCGTTCGGTGGCTTGCGTGCCTTTTCGCCTGCGCGGCCGCATCTTGGGGGCGCTCTATCTGGATAGCCAAACCCATCGCAGTCGCTTTCACCCGGAAACCGAGAGACTGCTCAATGCCTTCGCCAATCAAGCGGCGATTGCCATCGAAAACGCGCGCCTGATGGGCGAGCTGCGAGAGGAAAACCTCTATTTGCGCACGGAAGTCGAGAGGCGCTACGCGTTCAGTGAGTTGATAGGCCGCAGCCCCAAGATGCAGCAGGTTTTCTCCCTTCTTGGCAAGATTGCCGAGTCCGATATCTTCACGCTCTTCGAAGGCGAGTCCGGCACCGGCAAAGAGCTGGCCGCGCGCGCGCTGCATTACAACAGCCGCCGCCGCGAGAAGCCTTTTGTCGCTCAGTTTTGCGGCAATCTTTCGGAACACCTTCTGGAAAGCGAGCTCTTCGGCCACAAGAAGGGAGCCTTTACGGGCGCGATTTCCGATAAGCGCGGCCTTCTCGAAGTCGCCAATGGCGGCACCTTCTTCTTGGACGAAGTCGCCGAGGTTCCCCCGGCCATTCAGGCCAAACTCCTGCGCGTTCTGCAAGACGGCGAATTCCGCCGCGTCGGAGACACCGAAACACGCCACGTGGATGTGCGCGTCATCTCCGCCACCAACAAATCCCTGGCCAAAGAGGTCGAGATAGGGAGATTTCGCGAAGATCTCTTCTATCGGCTGAATGTCATCACCGTCACGATGCCGCCCCTGCGCGAGCGAGCGGGCGATATCCCGCTTCTGGCGCATTACTTCCTGCGAAAGCATGCCGAAAAGGCCGGCGCGAGAGTCAAACGAATGTCATCGGAAGCCATGCGCAATCTCGAAGGGTATCATTGGCCCGGCAATGTGCGCGAGCTGGAGAATACCATCGAACGCGCGATCGTTCTGGCGGAGAATCACGACATCACACCCGCCGAGCTGATTATCACCTCCCCTCCCAAAGCCTATGCGAGTCTCAAGACCTACGAAGAACATGGACGGGAGTATGTGCTTCGCACTCTCAAAGAGACCGGCGGCAATAAGACGCAGACTGCGAGAATTCTCGGCAAGTCGCTCCGCTGGCTCCATTACCGACTTCGCGAGTGGAAAGAGACGGACGGCGAACCATAGAAGCGGACCCGCGCGCCCGCCCGCTTCTCGCGCCCATGCGCGTAGTAAGTATCTCTCTTTCTCTCTTAGAAGAGATAGATAGGTCTTTTTAACCTCTTTGAAGAGAGATTAAGAAAAGAGACTTATCTACCTCTATGTCTCTCTGGATTAAGGGGGGATTCTCAAGGGGGGGGCGATTTTTCGCCGCCCCTTGCTAAAACCAACCGCCTTGGTAGTGCCGCACGGCAGTGCGCTAATTGGCCCGGAACCCATTCCCGCCGTGGTGGGTGTGCCACCCGCCAGGCCAAACAGTGTTCTTTAAATGCGAATCCGATTCCCGAATTGGCCGAAATATACAAAACCAGCTTGACTCTGATGAAAAATATTTGTATATTATGTGTGTGCCATGACACATCCCGCTTCGCTTCCGCACTCGGCCACTCCAATCCAATGCCAAAGAAAACGGGGGGAAATCCGCCATGAAGACCATAACACCTCTCTTCATTCTGCTTGCCTTCGCCCGAGAAAGCCTTGCCCAGCTATCCGGCCCGCTGAGTGGTACGCTCGGACCGGCCATGTTTCATGTCGTTGACACGATTTCCGTGGAATCCGGGGACAGCCTGACGCTTTTGCCGGGAACAACTTTTCAATTTGATGGGCCGTATCCATTCAACATCTCCGGAACTCTGTTTGCAGAGGGAACGGAAACCGATTCGATTATCTTCAGCACAGACATCGTGGATAATCGCCGCCGCTGGCAAGGACTAAGGTTTTACGACAGTGGCGGTTCAAGAAGTGCACTGGCCTTTTGTGTCATTCAGAATGCCGTCAGATTCACTCCCTCGGGCGGTGGAGTGGATTGCTACGAATCTTCCCCAAGCTTCTCGAATTGTATCATCCGTGGCAATGAGAGCCGCTGCGGCGGTGGAGTCTATTGCTGGAGCACATCGTCACCCATCTTTCGAGAATGCACATTTGTCGGAAACAGCACATCTCAATTTGGCGGCGGCGCGTACTGCGCCTCCAATTCCTCTCCCCATTTCATCGAATGCGTCTTCGAGGAAAACCATGCCCGGAGCTATGGCGGCGGAGTCTATTGCCAAAACCGTTCTTCACCCACCTTCACAAATTGCTCCATCACAGACAATGAGGCCGGATCAAGTTCTCGAGAAGGCGGTGGTGGTGTATATTGCGAGTCCTCTTCGTCGATGTTTGATAGTTGTAACATCAGCAACAATAGAGCGCTCGGCACCGACCTATATGGTGGTGGAGTCTATCTCCACGGCTCATCTCCCACTTTCACGAAGTGCACTCTCGAGGGAAATTCGGCACATATGGGTGGCGGGATGTGTTGTCTGGAGTACTCTTCCCCAATCTGCACCGATTGCATCCTCGACAGCAACCTGTCCACAGGATCAGGCGGTGCAGTGTACTGTGTAGATTCCTCACCGAGTTTCACGAGTTGCACGATTAGCAGCAACTTCGCCAATCAGTCCTATTGGATATCGTACGGTGGAGGCGTGTATTGCGTGCGTTCCTCACCGAGTTTCACTCATTGCACGATTAGTGGCAACACAGCAGGCAATTGGGGTGGAGCTTGCTGTGCGAACCTTTCTTCTCCAGCTTTCACGAATTGCACTCTCAGCGGCAATGTGGCCCGTAGCGGCGGTGGAGTGTTTTGTTATTATTCTACATCGCCAGTCCTCGTGAATTGCGTGCTGACCGAAAACTCTGCTGAGGAGGGTGGTGGCGTGTCTTGCTATCCCGGGTCTTCGCCAACCCTCAAGAATTGTACGCTTGCTGGCAACTCTGCAAGCAATCATCGTGGGGGCGGCGTGCTTTGTTCTCATTCTTCCGCGATAATAAGCCACACCATAATCGCCTTTTCGCGCCGCGTGGGAATCTATTTTGAAAACTACGAGAATGATCAAATTGAGTACTGCGACATCTTCGGAAACACTGCGAGCAATGTTGTGGGTGGTCCGCCGGGTATCGGCCAGATTTCGATGACGAACGCCAATGGCGACTCCTGCGATCAATATTTCAACATCTTTCTCGATCCAATGTTTGTGGATACAGCTGAAAATGATTTCCATCTTTCGTCGGGTTCCTCTTGTATTGATGCTGGAAATCCGTTTTTACCACCGGATTCTGATGGTACGGCTATAGATATCGGAGCTTTCCATTTTCCGCAAGAGCCAATAGATGTTTCTCTATCAGTGGATTCGCTGGACTTCGGTTCAATCCTTTATCGAAGCGAATCCGTTTTGAGTTTTTGGATTCGCAATCCCACAAGCGAGATTCTGCGGGCGGCAGGTATTTGGACCACGAATGCCTCTATATTTCATGTAAATCCATCCTCGGCGCAAGTATCTCCGTTTGACAGTGTCCAAATCGAAGTGACTTTCACACCCTTGCGAGACACAACTTGCTTAGACAGTGTCCATCTTACCTTTCTGGGACTTGATGAAATGGAGACGGTTATTTTGAAGGGAGTAGGTATCTTTGATTGTCATGTATTGGAAGGAAATGTCAGTGGTAATCTATCTGCCCATTGTAGTCCATATTATGTTCTCGGGGATCTGAAAGTTGAACAAGCGGAGACACTGGCTATTGAAGCGGGAGTGGAATTGCTGTTCGATGTTCCGTGTGGGCTCGAAGTGAACGGTTTGTTACTTGCGCGAGGAACAACGCAGGACTCCATCGTTTTCACTTGTGATACATTGGTCAATCCCAACCACTGGGGGGGAATTCGGTTTGTTCACGCTCAGGATTCCAGCCGATTGGAATTTTGCTTGATCGAACATGGCGTGGCACCAGGAGAGTGGCCGGAGAATTCCGGAGGCGGAGTATATTGCCGGTACTCATCTCCTATCATCGCGCACTGCACATTTCTCGGCAACATGGCAGCGGCATATGGAGGCGGAATGTATTGCGAAGACTCATCGCCGGTCGTCACCTACTCCACATTCACGGATAACTCGGCCGGGCAGGGAGGTGGCGTGTGTTGCAGGTATTCTTCGTCACCCACTTTCACGAATTGTCTCTTTCTCGACAACTCAGCAACTACCGGCGGTGGCGTCTATGGTTTCTATGCCACTTTGACTTTCACAAATTGTGTCCTTAGTGACAACCTTGCAGGCTCGGGAGGTGGTTTTGCCTGTATGCAAACCTCGGCGACGCTCACAAATTGCCTTATTGACAATAACACCGCCGTATACGCTGGAGGAGGGGTCAATTGCGATGGTTCTCGTTCGGTCTACATGAATGGCTGCAGAATTCAAGGAAATCGAGTGGCTGGAGATAGCCCATATGCCGGAAATGGTGGGGGAGTTTACTGTGACGTATCATCACCCAACTTGACCAATTGTATCATCGCTGAGAACTGGGCATCCAGCACTGGTGGCGGCGTCTATTGCAGATATCGATCTTCACCCAGATTCGTGAATTGTACCATCATTCGTGATTCGTCGGCAAACGAGGGAGGTGGATTATATTGCTCAGATTCTTCACCGAGTTTCAACAGCACGGTTATCGCTTTCTGTGCAAATGAGGGACTCTACTTCGAGGATTCCGAAAACAGCCAAATCAAATACTGCGACATCTTTGGAAACGGTGGTACGGACATCGCTTATAAGGACAACGACGCATCCAACGGACCACCGAACACTGGCGAAATCTCCATCACAAACGCCAATGGTGACTCCTGTGACCAATACTACAACATCTTCCTCGACCCGATGTTTTCGGCCGCGGGCTTGGGGGATTACCATCTCTTGCCCGATTCTCCTTGTGCTGCTGCGGCCGATCCAACGGACTCACCACCCACCGACATTGAAGGGAATCCACGCCCCAGCCCTCCCGGAACATTGCCTGATATTGGAGCCTATGAAAGTGGAAGCGGCGGGCACCCGTGGGCCTTCAACCTCATTTCTCCACCACGCGGCGATACATGTTGGACTCCGGATACGACACTGGTCTGGCATGTTCCATTTAACCCGGAGACAAATGACACCATTCGTTACGAAGTCTGGGTAGATTCGACCTCTTACTTTGCCACGGCATGGGAAGCGGCATCCGGTCTTTTGGATACATTCTTTCATATCTCAGGTCTTTCCGATGATCATTCATACTTTTGGACTGTGCATGCCTCGGATTTGAATTCTGATGGAATGTGGGCCGAGAGTCCGCTGATGTTCTACACATATTTTCCAGAACCTCCGAGTAGTTTTTCCCTTCTGTCACCCGAGGATAGCTCGCAGCTTTCCCCGGGTGAAGTCAATTTCTGCTGGCAGGTGGCACACGATCCGGACCCCAACGATATCGTTGCTTACACCTTGCATTTAGCGGCGAGCGATACTTCCTTTGCCTACTCTATGGGTTCGGATACCTGTTGGACATTTGATGTCGGTGCGCTGGGGGTGCAGGACAGTTCGTTGGTTGTATGGTGGATCGAAGCGCGTTCCACCTATCCCAAATCAACGATTGAGAGTGCGTCTCGCTATTCCTTCTATGCTCCCAGGAGAATTCCTGCAAACTTTGCTCTTCATCAAAATTATCCCAATCCCTTCAATCCAACAACCGTTATCCGCTATGATGTTCCGCAAGCGGACAAAGTGAGCCTGACGATTTACAATTTATTGGGGCAACGAGTGGCGACGCTCTTCGACGGGCGGCAGGCTGCGGGCTCTCATACAATTTCATGGGATGCCGCGGATTTGCCGTCGGGCGTTTACTTCTGCCGAATGAACACGCCAGAGTTTGTGCAGACGCGGAAGATGTTGCTGGTGAAATAGATGCCAAGCATTTATTGAATACTGCTCGAAATATGCAAGATCGAATTCGTTTTTCAGAATTGTTCCGTATATTATGGATGCCAGGTCAAACACAGCCTTAAGATCTCCACCAGCCTGATCCCACGCCACGGCATCACGACGCCCGGTCATCCAATCGAAAGAAACCAAAACACAGAAAGGAAAAATCATGCGTCAGATTTTGGCCGTTCTGTTCACGCTCATCATTGCGCAGGTGAGCTTCGCCCAGCCGAATCCCGACACACTCTGGACGCATCTGTATGGAGGGAGCAACGAGGATTACGCCCTTTCCGTTGAGCAAACAACCGACGGAGGCTATATCATGGCGGGATTCACCTATTCCGCCGGTTGGCGCTATGATTTCTATGTCGTCAAGACGAATGGCGAGGGCGACACGCTCTGGACTCGCACTTACGGAGGGAACGATTACGATAGAGCCTTTTCCGTTCAGCAAACAACCGACGGAGGCTATATTGCGGGCGGAACCACCCAGTCTTTCGGTGCGGGCTACCGGGATTTCTATCTGGTGAAAACGAACAACCAAGGCGATACACTCTGGACGCGCACCTATGGCGGAACGGGCGAGGATTGGGCGTGGTCCGTTCAGCAGACAGACGGCGGAGGCTACATCATGGCGGGATACACCGATTCCGCCGCTGCGGGCATCGCTGATTTCTATGTTGTGAAGACGAATTCCCTCGGTGACACGCTCTGGACGCGCACTTATGGGGGCGGCAATGACGACTGCGCCTTTGCCATTCAGCAAACAGCCGGCGGCTATGTCATGGCGGGAGGAACCTATTCTTTCGGGGCGGGCGGCGCCGATTTGTATGTCGTGAGGACCACTCCCCTCGGCGACACGCTCTGGACGCGCACTTACGGGGGGGATCGCGACGATGGGGCCTTTTCCGTTCAGCGGACAACCGACGGCGGCTATGTCGTGATGGGAACCACTCGCTCTTTCGGTGCGGGCTTGGAGGATTTCTATCTTGTGAAGACGGGGCCGGAGGAGTCCCCCGCCGAACCTCTCAAGAACCCCTTCCTCGCAGATTATGCACTCTACCCGAGCTGGCCCAATCCGTTCAATTCGAGCACAATGATTCGCTATGATGTGCCACAAGCGGGCAAAGTGACTCTGGCGATTTTCAATCTGCTGGGACAACGAGTGGCGATGCTTGTTAATCAGCGCCATCTTGCGGGTAGTTATGCGATCACTTGGGACGCGGGCAATCTCCCCTCCGGCCTCTACTTCTGCCGGATGAACACGCAAGAGTTTGTGCAGACGAGAAAGATAGTGCTGGTGAAGTAGGGTTCCGGCCAGATCCGTGAAATCAGCTCGGAAGAAATTTTGAACGAATTATGAGCTCTCGACGACTGGAGCAATTCCCGATGTTCCGAAGGGAAGTTGAAAAGGGACTGGCTTTCGTTTTCCTCCTCGTTCTACTGGTGAACCTGGAAGGAATCGTCGGCTACACGGTCATTGAGGGCTGGGGATTTCTCGATGCCTGGTATATGACCATCATCACGCTTTCCACCGTCGGCTTCCATGAGGTGCGCGAACTGAGCTCCACAGGACGAATCTTTACCACCGTGCTGATTGTCACGGGCATGGGGGTTTTTTGGTATTCGGTCGGCCGATTGACATCCTTCCTCGTCGAGGCGGACATTCGGGGAACATTCCGGAGAAGAAAGATGGACAAAAGACTCAAAGCTTTACACGGCCACATTGTCGTGTGTGGTTTCGGTCGAAACGGCCAAGAAGCGGCCGAAATCATTCGGGCGAGCGATGTGCCTTGCGTCGTCGTCGAGCGGAGCGCCAAAGTTCTTGCCGAGGACGCAGGCGAGAATCTCCTTGCCGTTCAGGGGGATGCCAAATAAGAGGAGACACTCTTAAAATGCAACATTCAAGAGGCAAGAGGCTTGGTTACGACGCTGCCGGATGATGCGGACAATATCTATGTCACCCTGACGGCCCGCCGTCTGAATCCGCAACTCACTATTGTCGCGCGAGCGGGCGAAGACGCCTCACTGAAGAATCTGCAGATGGTCGGAGCGGATCATGTCGTGCTGCCGAGCCGAATCGGAGGCCGGCGCATGGCGATGGAGATTCTGGATCCGGCCGTGGTGGAATACATGGAGATGTTACGAAATCCTCAACCGAATATGCCGCGATTGGGACAATTTGTTCTGGACAAGGAGTCTCCCCTCATCGGTCAGAAGATCG
>JAZDIW010000187.1:0-12683 GCA_043804575.1 bacterium | reverse complement strand
CTGCGGCACAACTCCCGACGCCAGAGTGTTTCGCAAGAAGATGTTCGCATAGGCACCCAGAGAGACCACGCCCTCTTGCACGCGCGCGCCGCCCGAGTCGTTCAGTCCAATCACGGGCGCGCCCACCTTCATGGCCATATCCATAATCTTGCAAATCTTCTCGCCGTGGGCTTCACTGAGGGAGCCGCCGAAGGTCGTGAAATCCTGAGAGAAGAGAAAGACGAGCCGCCCGTTGATTTTGCCATAGCCCGTTACCACGCCGTCTCCCAAGATTTTCTGTTCTTCCAGTCCGAAGTCCGTCGAACGATGCGTCACCAACATATCAATTTCCTGGAAGGTTCCGGGGTCGAGCAGGAGGTCAATGCGTTCCCGCGCGGTGAGCTTGCCTTTCCGGTGCTGGGCTTCGATGCGCTCCGAACCCCCACCTAATTTCGCCTCATCGCACACAGCGCGTAGGTGTTCAATTTTTTCCTTCATAGAGACTCCGGAATTCACTCGAATTCTTCTTTTGGACTCAGAGCATTCCCCTGCGCTTACGGATAAGCCATTCCAATCCGAGAGCTCCAATGACGACCCAGAGCATCAGCGCGCGATTCCACAGTGGAATCTCTCTGTGACGCTGAACCTCTCGCAACGGAAAATCAAGCGCCGCCAGCATGGTATCTGCCGCACCATTGGGAGCATACCGCCCTCCCGACGCCTCGGCGATCCCTCGAAGGATATCCGGACGCTGGCGCGTATCCAGCATTTCGATGCTAAAGGCTTCCACGGCAAAAGTGCCCGCATCTTTCCCAAGCGTGTCCGCCCCGGCCTGGGCAAAACCTCGGAAGCTGTAGTCCCCTTCACCCCAGGGCAAGAAGGCCGCCTCATATCGGCCATGACCTCGACCCTGCAAAGGAAGTGTTTCCGAACGCTGTGCCATGGTGACGGTCAACATCACCGCCGCATCATCTCGCGCAGATAGGTCTGCGCCGTAAACCTGCGCCTGAAAGAGAACCCGCTCCCCCCCACTGAAAAGAGACTTGTTGGGTGCAATTCGGACGGGCTTTTCTTCAAGGGGCGAAACGAGCCAACGAGTCAACCTGCTGAGGAGTTCATCGTGGAAAGCGGCACCCTGTTTGTTCGTGGCAAGTCCCAATTTCCAGCGGTAGGTGCCCCAAATCAGAAAGGCGATGCCCTTACGCCCTCCACCCGTCCAGAGAGCAATGGCCGGCTCGTCCTCGGGAATACCCAAGGTCGCCCGGGACTGCATAACGGCGACTTGTGCTATTGGACCAAGCACAAAATTGTCTTTGCCACCGAAAACGGGTGGAAGCTCACTCCAGGATATGGGAAGCGGCGCATTGCCGGTCAGCGCAGGATGGGCCGTCACCTCCCGCAGCGTGACTTGCCCTTCACTGGGAGAGGAGCGCTGCAATTGACAAGGGAGGATTGGAGCAAGTTTCGCAAGATTTTCGCGATGGAGGGCCGGCCCCGAAAAAAACATCACCGGAATTCTCCGGGAAGACACGACTTCTGCAATATCCGACAGCAGATTATCCGCTGTGCGGGCTGACGGAAAATTGACAAGCACGAGCAAGGATGCCGTGGAAAGCTCCTCGCGCGTGGGGGCGCTGTCAAGCAAATACCCGCCTCGCGACGATTCAATGAAGGCACGCACGGCAAGATTGGAATCCAATTGCAGGGTGTGTCGAAGGGCGCTCAGAGACGGAGTGGGCGGCCCGGAAAGAAGGATGACTTTCGAGCGCGTTTCCAGAACTCGAATCACGAGCGACCGCCGGTTGTTGGCCGTCGTCCATTCGCCCGGAATCGAATCGAGCAGAATGGTGTAGCGCCTATCGCCCACTTGCGTCGCGGTAAAAGTCAAGGTGGCGGTGACTTCGCTCGCGCTTCCCGAGAATCGAAGCTCCTGGCTTGCAAGTTCGGTTCCATTTCGATCCAACAAGCGCAGGCGGGAAACCTTGCCGTCGAGTCCTGTGGCCTGGACACGCACATCCACGGGAACGCGGCTATTCAGGTAAGTCACATCATTGGCGAGAATCTGACTGAGGACGGCATCCTGACGAGCGGTGGTATCGCCGAGGCCGATGGTGTACATGGGGATGCTTGAAAGCCCTGCCATTCTTACCGGATTGGGTCCGGAATTATTCGCACCATCAGAAAAAATCAGAATTGCGGCGGCCGATTCATCTGCGAGCGTTGCCTCCGCCCTTTCCCACGCCGCCGACAGATTGGTCTGCGAGCCGGTTGCAGGCAAGGTATCGAGCTGTTCCGGTGCAAGAGGCTGTGCGGAGTCCGAGAAAGCGAAATAGTGTAGCCGTGTCCTTTTCCGTAAGCTCTCGAGCCCCGATCCGGAGAGCAGTCTCTGGATGGTTTGCGGCCGGGGGCCTTCGGCGTCCTGAATGGACATGGAAGCGGATTTGTCCACAAGCACAAGGACACTGGGTTTCTCCGTACGGCGCAAGAAAATGTGGAGTACAGGTTCAAAGAGAAGCAGTAGAATGATGGCAAGCGCCAGAACGCGCAATGCCGAAAGAATGCCTCGCCATGCCACGGAAACCGGCGGCAGCGTGCGGCGATAGACAAAAAGGGCTGCCACAAGAGCCAGGCAAGTCAGGAGCAGATAGAGCAGAGAATTACCCCTCAGGTCAAGCCCATATCCAAAAAGAAGCATTGGGAAGTTAGGATGCACGGATGATATCTTCTTCTCTTAAAGAGTGTCTACTGAGAAACTCGTGCGATAGGTTCCCGCAATTCCTCCAGAGACCAGCGTGGTCTTGCCGGAGCATCGAGAGAGCTTCGCTCTCCAGTCATAAGGCGCTTTTCGCCAATATACGCTATCATAGCCGCATTGTCCAGGCACAGGGAGGGTGTCGGAAAGAAGGTCGGCAGCGAGAAGGCTTTACCGAGTGCTTGGGCTTCTCTCTGAAGCAGGGAATTCGCCGCCACTCCGCCGGCAACGACAAGAGCTTGAGGGTGGAATCGTTCCATTCCCATCCGCAATTTTGAGAGAAGCAATTCCACCGCGGCCTCTTGGAAAGACGCAAGCAGGTCTGCGCGATGGCTTTCCAGTTCAGTTGGCGGGAGTTTCTGAGTTGCCCTCAACACAGCCGTTTTCAGACCGGAATAGCTGAAGTCGAATTCCTCTCCCATCATGATGCGGGGAAAGGGATGATAGTTCGAATTGCCCTCGCCGGCAATTCTATCAACGGCGGCTCCTGCAGGAAAACCCAAACCGAACAGCTTGCCGACTTTGTCAAAGGCTTCGCCCACCGCATCATCGCGTGTGGACCCGAGAACCTTGTAGCGTCCGAAAGCCTCAACAAGTATGAGCTGCGTGTGTCCGCCGGAGACCAATAAGGCAAGGAAAGGAATCGGCATCTTCTCACCCTTCAGCTCTGCTGCCCAGATATGGCCTTCAAGATGATGCGCGGCAAGAAAAGGCAGTCGTGAGGATAGGGCGATTCCTTTGCCGAAGTTCAGACCTACCAGAAGGGCACCGACAAGACCCGGGCCAGCCGTTGCGCAGACTCCTTCGATACTCTCGAGAGGACAATCCGCCTCTTTGAGAGCTTGACGAGTCAGAAGCAGGATTTGTTCGAGGTGATTGCGGCTGGCCAGCTCAGGAACCACACCGCCAAAGGCGGCGTGCAGGCTCTGTGTTCTTGTCACATGACCGAGGAGAATACCGTTTTCAAGTACCGCCACCGAGGTTTCGTCACACGAGCTTTCAAAGGCCAGGATTCTCATCCTCGCCTCGTTTTCTTGGTGACGGCTTCTTGCACGGTCCAGGAAACTTCCGGGGGTTCCATCGTCTTGAGTCTGAGAAACACAGGGCTCTCGACGGCCGGAATATAATACACATCGTCTTCGGTCCAATCTGTCTGATAGTCCAGAACCAATTGAATCGCTACCGTGTCCAGCGCATGCAGTGAACTGACCGGCCCCTCCAACACAACATCCACACGCTCCGGTGAAAGCGTGCTTCGATATCCTCTTGGTATATTTCGCACTTCGATGCGAACGCTGTCCAGAGAAACCTCCGCTATGGCCTCGACTCTTGCGCGGACGAGGACATGTTGAGCCTCGAGTAAGATTTTGGATGAGAAGATATTCCTCAGAGGTGCTCGCCATTCGATGGACTGGTCAGCATCCGTAAAACGGCGATATCGCGTGGCAAGCTCATCTACCTGCTGAACCAGTATTTGAGGGCCTCGAATCGTGAGACTTTCGGGGTCGCATATAATGGGTCCGACTTGCGCAAATCCCGCCGCCGGCACGATTTCACAGTCCGCTCGGATGGGCAGTCTAACCTCCGCGATACGGTCTATAAACAGTCGTAATGTCTCGGGCGATGCAACGCGCAAGTCTCGGACCGGAAAACCCGCAGGCACGGTAATCATTTGAGGTATTAAGGGAAAGTCCTGTCTCTTCCCCAGCCCACTGATGTTGAGTTCCAAACGCGCCTTCATCAAGTAGCGCCAAACCAGCAAATCTCGGCCACGCCCTTTGCAGGCAATCTCAACTGCTCCCGGCGGATCCTCAACAAGAGTGTATTCCGGTTCCAGACCCTTGATCACCAAAGGAATGGAAAGACTTGCTTCATAGTCCTGGCTCCCGATGACAAAGAACCAGAGCAATACGGCCAGAACGAAAAGAGTCGCTTTGACTCGATTGTCAACCGACCAGAGCCTCTTCATATCTCGCCTTGCCTGCGCTGCCTCAGCCGAACGACCTCCGCCTCCGAAAGAGGCACGGCGCCGCCAATCTTCTCTGTCAGCAGGCTGACTCGGGCCAAGAACTCCGCCCTTTCCAAGCGGTGAAGAGCCTCGTCAACCTCCCGGCCAACCGCAACGGCCCCATGATTCTCGAGCATATAAATGCCGGCACGGGTGGATTTCGCGACGATTTCCCTGCCTAAGCTTGCGCTGCCCGGAGCGGCGTAGGGGACTAAGTGGATTTCACCAATGGCCAAGTGAGCTTCCGCCAGAATCGCCAAGTCGGGCACTCGATGGGCCGCCGCAAACGCTGTCAGAAAGGGCGGATGAGCATGAAGAATGCTATTCACCTCATTGCGCTGGCAATAGATCGCCCAATGCATGGGCCACTCGGAGGACGGCTTGCCGCGACCCTCGATGGTTTGGCCGGAGGCGTCCAGCAAAACAAAATCATCCGCGGCGATTCGGCCTTTTTCTACTCCCGAGGGTGAAATCCAGAAGAGGCTCGGTCCGCTTCGTGCGGAGAGATTCCCATCGGATGCGGGCAAGCATTCCATTTCTCTGAGGCGATGAGCGGCGCGCACGAGTGCAGCCCTTGGATCCATCCTCACCGACCTCCCTCTGCAGTGATGTGTCCGAAGCCTGTGTATTTCTTTAATACATCGGGGACTCGAATGGTTCCCTCATCCGTTTGGTACCTCTCCAGAAGAGCCACCATCAGGCGGGAAGTTGCCAGCCCCGATCCATTCAGGGTATGCACGAATTCTGCCTTTCCGGTGTTCTCTCGCCGAAACCGAATTTGAGCGCGTCGCGCCTGAAAATCCTCGAAGTTGCTGCACGAAGAAGCCTCCAGCCATTTCTCTTCGGCGGGCGACCACACCTCCACATCGTAGCATTTCGCGGCGGCAAAACTGAGATCCCCCGTACAGAGTTCCATGACTCGGTAAGCGATTTCCAATTTATCCAGAATAGCCGTGGCATCGGCGAGCAGAGCCTCCAATTCATCGTAAGAGGTCTCCGGAAGGACGAACTTGACGAGCTCCACTTTATTGAACTGGTGGACTCGAAGAAATCCGCGCGTCTCCTTGCCATAGGAGCCTGCTTCCCGTCGAAAGCAAGGCGAATAACCGCAATAGCAAATAGGCAAATCCTGTTCGCGCAGAATCTCATCCCGATGCATGTTTGTTATCGGTACCTCGGCGGTGGGGATCAAGTAGAGATCATCTTCAGCACAGTAATACATGTCCGCCGCCAACTTGGGAAGTTGCCCTGTTCCCGTCATCGAGACGGAATTGGCAACGAACGGAGTCATCACCTCGCGATAGCGTCCGGTGGCGAGGTGCCGGTCAAGCATGAAATTCAACAGGGCACGCTCCAAGGTTGCGCCGGCTCCGCGATAAAGAGGAAAACCGGAGCCCGCGATTTTCGTGGCGCGTGGGAAATCAAGAATCCCCAAGATTTCTCCCAGTTCGACATGATTTTTCGGCCGAAAATCGAAGGTCGGTTTGCTGCCCGCCTCCCGCACGAGTCGATTGCTCTCTGAGCCGTGTCCTTCGGGAACCGACGGATGAGGAAGGTTCGGGATTGTCAGCAGCAGTCTGCGTTGTTTCTCGTCAAAGTCCCGCCGCTTCTGGTCGAGGAGTTCGATGCGCTGCCCGATTTCCCGACTTTCGTCCTTCAGTGGACCGACATCGTCTCCCGTTTTTGCCTTTCGGATGACTTCCTTGGAAAGGACATTGCGTCGATTCTTCAAAGCATCCGCTTCTTCGATGGCCGTTCGCCGCTGCCTGTCCGCCTCGAGAAGAGCCTCCAGACAATCCTCTTCCCCCTTCCGTTGAATTCCACGGCGAACCGCCTCCACATTCTCGCGAAGGAATTTCATGTCCAACATGTCAAACGCCTCGGATCAAAATCACTTAGACGAAATGTGCTTATCGTTGACCCTCTCCTCGAAGAACCACTAAGAGAGTCATTAGCAGGATTCGGAAATCGAGCGCAAGCGACAGATTCTCGATGTAGTAGAGGTCATAGCGCAGCTTCAGGGCGATATCTTCCGTTGAAGTACTGTAGCGCAGATGCACTTGCGACCAACCCGTAATTCCGGGTTTCACAATGAGACGCCGCTCGTACAGAGGAATTTCCTGCGAGAATTTTTCGACGAACTCCCGGCGTTCCGGTCTCGGTCCCACCAGGCTCATGCGACCCGCCAAGACATTCAGAAGTTGGGGAAGTTCATCCAGTCGAGTGGCGCGAATGAATCTTCCGATACGAGTAATACGGGGATCCTTGAGCTTCGCCATGACGGGACCGCTAATGGCCTCGGCATCTCGTCGCATCGAGCGGAATTTCAACAGAGAAAATTCCTTTCCCTTTCTTCCGACGCGCCGTTGAACATAGAAAATGGGGCCGGGAGAACCCAGTGGAATCAGAAGGAACAGTACCAGCCAGATGGGAAAGGATACGATCAGAAAAATGAGCGATATGAGAATGTCCGAAATTCGTTTCAACGCCCGCTCACCCAACGGCAGTATCTCGGTTTGAATCGCCACAAGCGGATGACCATAGACCCACTGAGGCCGAATACTCCCCAGCAGAATCGGATACTGATCCGCGGGAAGAAAGGCGACGATGCTCTGCGGCGAAAGAGACCGAACCAAGTCCGGCAGCATCCTTTCATCGGCGGGATCCAACGCCAAAAGCACGGTGCGAAAGAGATGATGTTCGTGCAGGTGAGTCAGACTTCTTGCGGATCCCAGCACGGGAAGCGATTCCCAGCTGGCCGGACTGTTCTCTCGCTCCGAGGCCACACCAATCAGACGAAACCCGAGCTCGGGAAAGCGCTTTACATGCTCCAGAAGCTCCCGGGCTCGCTCTCCGGTTCCGACCAGCAAGGTAGAGGAAAGCCCGATGCCGTGCCGGCGCAGGAAGATCACCCAGGTAAGCAGAAGAACACGATTTCCCGAAAGGACAAGATAAGTCAGCGCCCAGTAGCTCAAAAGCACGACTCGAGTTCGCGGCAAGGGATCACTGTACTCGAAGGTCAGGAGAAACAGCAGAAGAACTCCCACGGCCGTCGTCTTGAATGTGTAGCCCGCAATTTCCGCTCTTCCCTGCAAGGGGTCAAAACGATAGAGTCCGAAGAAGGCTCCAATCAACACCCAATAGGCCCACAGAATGAGGCTCGGAAGGAGTAGCTCGCTGGCATAGAAATGCATCGGATTGACAAAGAGCCCCGTGCGGAATCGCAAGAGAAAGACGGCAAAAAAAGCCGACTCCAATCCGATTCCGTCTAAGAGAAAAAGGAGAAATCGTAATCGGGCACGTCGCTGCATAGATATCTTGCCTTGCGGGGACGATTTCTACTCAGGCAAAGGCATCCTTGCGGGAATGTCTCCCGGATCGGACGACCGAACTTCTCGACTTGTCACCGCCGCACATTTCGAGTCTCTACTCTCCGTCCGAGAAATAGGCGGCTTACCACTCCGATATGGACTCGGACAATCCAACACACTGGAGTAGAGATTTTCATACTCACCGGCACAGCGCGATAGAGTCAGATAGCCTGCGGCTCTCTCCCGTGCCGCATGCCCCAATGACTCACGCAACGATCCGTCCATTATCAGTCGTTCGATGGCTCCGGCCAAACTCCGAACATCTCCCGACCGAAAAACCAATCCCTCGAGCTCGGGCCGTGCGGCTTCCACACAACCTCCCGCAGAGGTGACCACACTCGGTTTCCCATATTGCATGGCTTCAATCAACGAGAGAGGCGTTCCTTCCGTCCTGGAAGAGACGACATAAATGTCCAAGGCGGAAAAAAAGCCTTCCGCAGGATCCAGCGCGTCCAAGAGCTGAACATGTTCTTGCAGGTTCAATTTCTTCACGAGCTTTTGGAGAGTGCGTCGAACGGACTCCTGACCCAACACATCGCCTCCTGCGATGAGAAGACAAAGCCGTGGATACCTTGGTGTCAAGGAGCCGGCCGCTCGAATCAACAGATCGAATCCTTTAACGGGTGCCATGAAGCCGAGCGACCCAAGGACGATCGAGTCCGCGGCAATTCGAAATCGTGCGCGCCCGCTCTCCTTGTCCACCAGGTTTGGAACCTCAGCCAGGCCATTGTGAATTCGAACGATGCGCCTGCGATGAATTCCCACCCGCTCCAAATCCCGTTGAACTGAGTCTGAGACGGCCACGATGCGGGCCGCGGATCGAGTCACAAGAAAATCACCGATGGCGTGTCGAAGCAATAAATAGGGTCTTAGATAAGGCCTTCGATGCGTTTGCGGTGCGTAGGCAAACTGCTTCCAGGATCCATGAATTGTCGCCACCCACGGGACAGGAATCCGAGGAGCCACACGATGACACACCAGATGGGTCAACGGTACATGAGAGTGCACAAGATCGGGTTGGAATTCCTCCAGAGTGTTCTGGAATTGCTCGGCGAAAATTCTCCATCGCTCTCTTCGAGACAAGGATGTCGGCTCACAGAGACCTGGAGAGCGGATCGTTGGAATTCCTGCGACTTGTGCCGCATCGGTGACTTTGCCTCTCTCGAAGACATGCAATGCCACCTCCTGTCCCGCGGTAAGCTGAGCCTCGGCCAGGCGGAGACACATCTGTTCCGCCCCGCCAAGATGAGGCGACGACAGAACATGAAGAATCCGCAGCGTCATGCTTGCAGACCTCGGTGGTAGAGAGCGCGCTCACATCGCGCCGCCTCTGCCCGGATGCGCGCCCGTTCGCCTGTACCGAGCAAGAGGGCCATTCGCATTTCCCACTCGCGAATCCAGAGTCCTATTCTCATCCACCGTCGCAATTGTTTGAGTCCCTTCGCTCCATAATACTTCTGAAAATACATCATGGCACTCTTGGCACGAGCCAGTCGTGCTTCCAGAAAGTAGCGCCGCATCGTTGTTGAGCGCATGTGACGGACTTCCGCGTTTTGGACGACACGGATTTCGAATCCCGCCTGTCGAACTCGCCTACACCAATCGACTTCTTCGAAAAAGAGAAAGAAGCGTGGATCGAGGTCCCCCACGACTTCTCTCGCTCGCCCGCTGATGACCAAGGCACTCCCTTCGATCTGGTCTACGTCATCCACTGCTCGGATATCGCGATCTCCATAGATATAGGAGGCAAAAAGCTTGGATCGAGGGAAAAGATAAGTTAGTCGAGTATCTTCGCAGAAAAGACGCCAGGGAGTGGGGAAACGGCGAGCGGCGGAATAGATTCGTCCCTCTTGATCCACCATGCGAGGTCCCACAATGCCCCAAGCAGGATTCGCATCCAGTGTTCCGACCAAACATGTAAGGGTTCCTTGCAACACTTCCGTATCCGGATTCAGCAGCATGGCATGGCGACCCTGGGCACCTGCGAGGCCCAGATTGCACGCCGCGGCGAATCCAAGGTTCGTGCCTGCGGACAGAAAGCGAAATTCAGGATAGTCGCTTTTTGCCCTCTCCAGACTTCCATCGGTTGACCCATTATCCACGACGATAACCTCATAGACAAGCTCGGCATGCGCCATCTTGATGGAATTCAGACAGGAAAGTAGTTCATGGCCTCCATTGTAATTGACGATTATGATCGAAAGGTCTACAACCACGGTAGCTCTTATGCGCGAAATATCCGACAGGACAAGCTATGGCGCCATCTCGCTCTCTCGCTTGCCGCTCGCCTCTTTGAAATGCTGACGTGTGAATCACATGACACGATTTGACGCCGTCAATGGCTGCCCCCTGAAGTCTTCGTCGCATACGGCCTTGGCGGCAATAATTCCCGCCAGCCACCAGAGAGGCCCGAAGACCGCTGCACTCAGAAAAGTTGCCCCTATCAGGAAGGCGATCAAGCTGATGCGCAATCCGATGGCGAGGTTTCTGTCCAGAGCATTCGGGTCAAAGCGTCGTGCCACAAGCGTCGTTTGGAAGAGAGAAATGATGAAACCAGCGAACAGAAAGACGGCGACAATTCCCGCCTCGGCCATCAGGTCAACATAGCTATTGTGTGAAAGCATGGGATGGGACATTTTGACATAAGATAAGGAATGATGAAAGTAGTTCCCAAGGCCGACGCCGAAAGGAAAAGCATCCATCGCCATTTCAAGTCCCCCTTGCAGCAACCGCCCTCGAATCTGTAGGGATGCGTCTGCCTGCCCCGATGCCAGTGTCTCTATACGCTCCCAAAGGCCGATGGGCAGGCACAGGAGTACAAGAGCGATGATACAGCCGACAAACAGGAGAATGCGCAAGCGCCTGCGCTCCGCGCGGAGCAGAAAGAGAAAAGCGATAAAAGCGGAGAGCATCCCGGCGCGCGAAAGAGTCAAGACAATCCCCAGAACAACCGAAGCGAATCCCGCGCCCGCGGCAAGCTTCCATGCCCGAGCCGTGTGGCTTCGCCATAGACCGAAAGCCACGCCTATGAGAGCCAGAAGGGCCAGGGCGAAGTAATTCGCGTCAAACCATTGACCGTAGAGCCGCGTCGTCTGAATGGTGACCACTCGCGAGAGCTCTGCCGCTGCTCCACTGAAGAAGAATCGGTATCCCGTGTAAACGGCAATCAGAGTGGCGAAAACGGCCCCGGCCAAAGCCGCGTAGATGAGCGAAAGGACTCGGCGATAATCTTGAGCAGCCTCGAGCACGAGGAGAAAAATCAAGAAGCTCTTTAAATACATGACGAGCGCCTGCATGCCCTCGCGGGCATTCTCCGCCCAGGTGATGCTTGCAGCCAGCCAAGCGATGAACAGGAGAGCCCAGCGAGCGGATGCGGGAAAGCGCCATGTAGGATCCTTGTCGAGCAGCTTGCGCGCCATATACGCCAGAAGGGTCAGGACGACAATGGCCGTGTCAATTCCGGGGACAAAGCTTGCCACGCGTCCGAATATCGAGAAGCTGATATAGAGCGCGCCGAGGATCGGCCACTGCAAGAGCGCACCGGCGGCGATCACGCCGGCAAGGCCAAGGCTTAGGATATTGCCTCGACCCGAATACTGCCAAAGTACAACCAGCGCCAGGAAGAACAAGACGAGAGTAAGGGCCAGTCCAGATTCGCTCTGTAGCCAGCGGCGCAAAGCGGGGGCCTGATTCGCCATGGGTCTTGCGGAATCCTCCCTATCCGTCAAGCGGCTTCTTGCGCGATTCTTCCCGTCCGAATAGTCGTTTCAAAGCCAAGACTCGGGCATGTTGCGGATGTTCAGGTTGCGCACTTGCCGTTCGGAAACCGTCCATCGCCAAAGCAATCGCGGCGGCAAAGACAAAGGAAGCGGCCCCGGCAACCAGAATCATGATCCCTCGTTTCGGCCACGACCGCTTCGTTGGCGCCGTGGCCCAATCGATGGCCTGCATGGTCGGCGTATGCCGAACTTCCGTGATGCGAGCCTGTTCGTACTGCTGAACCAGAAACTGATAGAGCAATTCCTGGACGGTGATGTCTCGCAGAAGTTTCAGATAGGTCGCACCGTAGGAAGGCGCGTCTTTCAATGTTAGGAGCAATTTGTCTTCTACCGATTTCTGCTCACGGTCAACAAGCCGACGCATCTGAGTCCGCACTCCGACAAGTTTTCTCTCGAGTTCTTCCACCAAGGGATTGTCTGGCTGCATCATCTGCCGAGCCTGCCCAAGCTCCAATTCGGTCGCCAATCTCAACGCCTCCAACGCTGCCGCCGTCGTAATCGTCGCCTTGACCTGTTCCTCCACATTCAGAACGCCTGTCTGTTCCTGAAAAATGCGCAAGCTGTCTTCCAGTTTCTCCAAACGAAGGCGAGCATCCTCCAGACGCTCGGCGACAAACTCCTTGTCATGAGCGGCCTTCTGTGACTTCAACTCCTGATTGCGTCGATCGAGTTCTCGCACATAGAAGTTCGCCATGTCCGACGCCATGGCCGGATCTCGGGAGGCCACCTCAATCGTTACCGTTCCATCGCGAAGGTCATATTGGAACCTCGCACGACTCAGCAGGATCTGAATG
>JAZDIW010000186.1:0-8171 GCA_043804575.1 bacterium | reverse complement strand
CCGGCCGCGGACCGCCCTCAAAGTCGGTGAGCGGGGGACCGGCCGGGTCGGCGGCGCCCAGGCAGCGGCTGGCCGGCAAAAGATGAAGGTCCCAGGGTGTACCCACAAACCATGGATCACCAAAGATGTTGTTGAATGCGTCACACGGATCTCCATTGGCGTTGGTGCCCATAATCAGGCCAAGAAGGGGAGGCACCGCACCTCCGAAATCGCCCGCGCTGTTGCCGAAGAAATCGCAGTAACTGATGGCACTCCCGCTGCTATTGGCGAAGAACATACCCTCGCCGCTGGAAAAAGCAATGATGGTGCTGTTGAGAATCGGCCCGCAGGGTGGAGGAGAGTCTTGGCAATATGCGCCACCGCCCCACTGGCCTGCTGCGTTGTCGCTCAGCGTGCAAAAGGCATAGGTGGGCGCACTGGTATTGTCGCAGTGTATCCCGCCACCGTCCCGATTCGCTGTGTTGTAGTAGATGCCACAATTCGTGAATGTTGGGATTGCGTGCCAGAAGGTATATACGCCGCCGCCGTCCAGCGAGCTTGCCAGGTTATAGCTGATGTCGCAATCCACGAAAGATGCGGTATCGAGCTCTATCCACGCGCCTCCTCCGTTTCCTTGAAGTGTCACATTTTGTGTGATCGTGCATCCCGTGAATGTCTCGCTTCCATAGACACATAACACCCCGCCACCGCCCCACCAGTTCGAGGAATGAAAGCTTTGAGCCGTGTCGGCGGTGATGGTGCAGGTGTCAAAGATGGCACGAGACGACTCGCAGTAGACACCGCCACCATTGGCAAAAGCGAAGTTGTTCTGTATCAAACAGTGCGCGAAGCGGGGCGAGGACTGTAAGCAGAATATCCCGCCGCCGGAGTTGTCCTGCATCGAGGCACCCAAGGCATAACCCTTCTCGATGATGCAGTGGGCAAGCGAACTGCCGGAACTGACCTGTGCCTGAAAGCGCAGACCGCGCCAGCGGTTTGTGCCTGTCTGAGTGCTGGTGGTGAAGATGATGGGCTGACTGGGTGTTCCTTGAGCCGTGAGCACCCCGTAAATGTCAAAGCGAAAAGGCACTTGGAAATCGAGAGTCGTCGGCGTCACAATCGTAAGGGTCTGGCTGGTGTCCACGCGGATGTTTCCGATAACGGTAAAATTTCCCGGTCCCAAAACCCCGCTCAACGGTCCCGAAAGCTGGCCAAAGCCTGTCGGCACAACGGCCAGCACAAGTAGAATTGCGAAAATAAGTCTCATTTTGTCTCCTGCAATCGTCTGTTTTGAGCGGCGCTCATCCACCGCTACCGCAACCAAGCTCGTTGGTCTGATTCTGCACTGCTCCCTCAATTATCGCAAGCATATAATATATCGTGTCCTGCGTTCGTTGTCAATAGAAATTTGTGTAGCGATGAAGATTTCTGTGGAAGGCTAAGTAGCTATGTGGGCTGGAGTTATGAGTTGGCCCAAGCGGAGAATGGCCAAGGTTTCCAAGGCACGCGACACGCCTGCCTCAAATGCGGCGGGTCTGCTGTGCTCGGAGAAGGTCGTTCTCGATGCAATGAAACGGAAAGAAGAGGCTATGGCTGGATGGGCGAAGGTAGTGCTGTTTCTCGAGGGGTAGTTTCGTTCTTCTCCGCACTGGATCGCATGCTCCCGCGTGCGGAATTGCGAGACGCCGGAGCGCCGCACCCCGTGATGAAGAAGCCTCAACACGCAGATCTTCCTAAGAAGAGCTCCGGAATCAGAAGAGAACGATGCGGGTGGTCAGGCCGCGCTTGCGGATTTTCTGGATGAGGGAGTCGAGATTGGCGGCCACGGAATTCAGGCGGTTGTACAGCTCAGGGTCCGTGGTGAGGCGACCCAAGGTACCTTCGCCTTGGCGCACGTCCGTTATGAGCAGATGCATGTCCGTGGCAACCGTTTGAAGCTGCGCGGAGGCGCTGTCGAAACGCGCTACCGTCTGGCCAATCTTGCCCTCGCTTCGCTCCACGACGGCATCGAGAGACGCGAGCGTGCCTTCGAGGTGGGAAATCGAACGGGTAAGGGACTGGCGGTTTTCGGCAATCCACGCCGCGGCATCGCCGCTGCCTCGGTCGAGATTGGCCAGGGAACGTGATAGGTGAACTCGGTTGGCGCTGTCACCGACAATGTCGTCGAGATGAATCAGAACGGAATTCAGGTTAGCCAAGACCTTTTTGAAGTCTTCGGAGAACTCGTCAATGAGTCCGACCACTTCGGAAATGCCCATGGGAGGCAATCCACCTAGCGGCAGCTCGATGTCCACCGGACGTCCTGCCGTCCCCGGATAGATCGAGACGACCGCACCCGCCATCAGTTGCACACTTTCAATGGTGACGCGATAGTCGCTGAGAATTCGGACATCGTTGTCCACGAGGCAGCGGACGGCGACATGATCCGGGGCAAGGGTAACGCGCGTCACTTTCCCTTTGGGCACGCCGTTGACCAAGACGAGCGCTCCCTTCTCCAGTCCCGCGATGTTCTGGAAGTGCACGACAATCGGATAGCGATCCGAACGCAGCTTGATACCTTTGCCCCACATGATCCCGATAACGAGGATGGCGAAAGCGGCTAAGACCGCTAGTCCGACTTTGATTTCTGCAGCACGAGTCTCCATGATTTCCTACTCATTCAAAGGCACGGGTTTGGTCGCCGGCAAGTCCTGGCAGAAAATACTGACACCGGCTTGACGAATTTCGCGCAAAGTCACTTGATCCCATTCCGAAATGAAGATATAGGGAAGGAACTCGGTGCGGTCTTCCCGGAAGTGCATGCCTCCGAGCGTGAGCGTTTTCATCGGCACTCCCAGCCGGATCAGCTTCAACGCATCCACCGGATGTTCGAGCACAATCATCGGACGACCGTTCTTCAGCTCTCCGTTACGCCACATCTCAGCGGCAGCTTCCAAGCTGATGATGTCCCCGATGGTTCCCGCGGGGATCAGAGAACGCAGCGTGTCGGCGAAGGGAGTATCGCGCAAGACGCGGTCGCAGGCGACCAGAACGGGATTCAGGTGCAAAGCCTCGACCCAGCCCACGATGACCTGGCCGTGTAGCAGCCGGTCGTCCACCCGCACAAAGGGAAAGACCAGTTTCTTTTTGCGCCACAACAGATTCGGTACCATTTCCATGACTTGCATCTGACAGGCTCACTCCGGGCGGGCGAGGGCACCCGCCTCGGCAGGAATTCTTTTTTCACTCCAATTCATCCAACACGCAGGAGCGTGTTGGCTAGTGCCAAACGACGGGATCCAACATTATGGAAGAATGAGACAGCCCTTCGGGAAACGAAACTATCGAATCAGTTGAATGCCTCGTAGTCCGTCTTCTCGCACAACCTCAACCAATTCCTCAAAACCTTTCGCTGCGCGCTTGGTGAAGAAGGAAGTGAGCATCGGCAGATTCACCCCGCTGATGATGGCCAACCGACCCGGATCTTCACAGGCGCGACGACAAGCCACATAGGGCGAGCCTCCCCAGAAATCCACAAAGAGAATCGTATCCCGCTCTTTCGGAATATGCGATGCCACCTCTCGGCAGAGCCCTTCAAGATCCCGGTCTTGATTGGAAATCACTTCCACTCCCTCTTGCGGCCCCAAGAGAGTCTCGACGCATCGCAAGAGCTCGGCTCCGAGCAAGCCGTGAGTCACGATGAGGGCGCAAGTCAACGGCCGTCTCGCTCACTCATAATCTCTTTCCAGATAGGTCTGGACGCGTTTCTTGTCGAGAATCTTTTCGATGAGCGCCCGATTGAAATCACGGGCGGGGTGGAACCCATAGACTTTCAGATGCAGATTCAGCGCAATGGATTCCGCAATGACGGTGATGTTTTTCCCCGGGTAGATGGGAAGACGGACATAGGGAATCTGCACATCGAGGTAGCTTTTGTACTGGTCTTCCATTCCCAGGCGTTCGTAATCTTGCGCTTCCTCCCAATCCACGAGCTCCACTTCTGTTTCCACGCGTTTCTGCAATCGGATGGCGCGCACACCGAACATTTGGCGCACATCAATGATGCCGACACCCCGGATTTCCATGAAATGCTTGAGCATCTCGGAACCCATGCCCATCAGAACGCCTTCGGCCTTCTTGATGAGCATGACGACATCATCGGAGACGAGGCGATGGCCGCGCTCGATGAGATCCAGCGCGATCTCGGATTTGCCGATTCCGCTTCGGCCCGTGAAGAGAAGCCCGGTCCCATACACATCCACCAGCGACCCATGCACGACGAGCGACGGGGCGAACTTGTCATCGAGATAACTCGAGAGAATCTGAACGAGCTCCGTGCTGGAGAATTTCGATGTGAAGACACAAATGCCTCGGGCTTCGGCGATTCGCGGCAACTCGGGTGGAACGGACGGGGCGGCGCTCAGAACCAGACATGGGATGTCAAAGGCAAGAACGCGCTCCAGCGTCTGATGGCGCGCTTCGGGCGAAAGGCTTTCGAGAAAGCGGATTTCGGTGTTTCCCAAAACCTGCACCCGGTCATAGGCGAAGAGCTCCAAAAAGCCCGCCAGCGCCAGTCCCGGGCGATGGAGATTTTTTTGTGTGATGAACTTGGACAGGCCACTTGGAGAATTGGCCAATTCCAATCCCACGCGTTCACGCAGATCTTGGAAAAACGCACCGACTTGCAGCCGGTCCACTCGACCTCCCGTTTCTATCGTGCTTTCTCCCGCAGCTTTCCCTTATACTTCTTCAGTTGGCGTTCCAATTTGTCGACCGAAAGGGCGATGGATTTGCGGAAATCATCCGAGGTCTCGGACGCTTTCAGAAGATTTCCATGAACGGTCAGCGCAACTTCGCTGGTCTTATTCTGCTTCTGATAATAAAGCTCAATGTTGCAGTCCACGATGCCGTCGAAATACCGCGTCAAGCGTTGCACTTCCCCCTGGGCGTATTCCTTCAATTTGTCGCTCACCTTGAAATGCCGGGCGGAAATACTCGTCCTCATCATCCATCCTTTCGTTTTTGGAATGCAATCTTCAGACCTTCCCAAAGTGGCCGGGCGGAAACCCCGGCGCGGCGGCGATGGCTCGCATGCAAAATGGCGTTTCTCTGCCTCCCGCAAAGATTTCCAACGCTATGTGGCTCGAGGATGGGCTTGCTCGTAGGCAATTTTTAGCCGTTCCATCGAGACTTTCGTGTAGATTTGCGTCGTCGAAATCCGCCGGTGGCCAAGCAGTTCTTTGATGGCCAAGAGATCCGCTCCGCGGTCGAGAAGATGCGTGGCAAAGCTGTGGCGAAGCAAATGCGGTGACACTCTCTTTCCCGCGGCGATTCGCGAGAGCTCCTCATGCACAATTCGATAGGCGCGAAAGCGCGAGAGCGGCTTTCCGCTATCGCAAAGGAAAACGATCCCCGGGTCCGACTTCTTGAGAGCCTGCAAATGCACTTCACGCACAGACAGATACATCTTCAAGCGGGCGGCGACCGGTTTTCCGAAGGGGCACAGGCGCTCCCGGCCTCCCTTCCCCATGACGCGCGCGGTGGCCGCCCCCAAATTTAGGCGACCGAGCGAAAGGCCGGTCAGCTCGGAAATGCGAAGTCCGGCGCCATAGAGCAATTCGAGCAGCGCACGATTTCGGCAGGAGGCAAAATCGTCACCGCACGGCGATTCCAAGAGCGACAAAATTTCTTCGACGGAAATCGTCGCCGGCAGATGCACTTGTATGCGCGGAGTCCGGATGCCATTTACGGGATTGGCCGGCAAAACCTCACTGCGCACCAGGAAATGACCGAAGGCACGCAGAGCCGCCATTTTGCGTGCAATGGAACGGCGGGAGAGCGGCACGGAGAGCAACACGGATAGGAAATCGCGCACCAGGTCCACACGGTACGATTCCGATGGGGCGCCGTCCTCTTGGCCGTTTTCTTCTAAGAAGAGCAGATACTGGGCCGTATCGCGCGCGTAGGCTTCGACGGTTCGCGAACTCAGGGCGCAATGTCGGCTCAAATCCAGAAGAAAATCTGTACGAAATTCCGCCAAGGACTTCATCGGAAGCTCATGCTTCTACGGCGACCTTCGCTTTGCACTTCGGACAAACTTTGAAAGTTCCCGCTTTGGTGCTTCGCTCTTCGAGATAGGGATGATCGCAAGTCGCGCAAGGTTCGAGAAGGGGCCGATGCCACGAGACGAAATCACATTTCGGATAATTGGAGCAGCCCCAGAATGCACGTCCTTTTCGCGAACGCTTCGGACTGACCGTTCCGTCACACCCGGCCTTGGGACACGGCACATTTCGTCCGTCATCGAGAGGCAGAATAGTTTTGCATTTGGGATAGCCCGAACAACCCAAGAAGGCCCCAAACTTGCCGTTGCGCGCCACCATCGGCTCGCCGCATTTTGGGCAAGTCTTGTCGGTAGGCTGAGCCGCAGCGGCGGGCTCCAATGGCTTAATGTTCTTGCAGGCAGGGAAAGCCGAGCAGCCCAAGAAGCGACCGTGTCGTCCCCAGCGAATCACCATCGCGCTGCCGCATTTCTCGCAAAGCTGATCGGTGATTTCTTGCGTTTGCTTGCGCAGTTCCTGACGCTTGGCTTTCGCCTCTTGCAGGGACTGCTGAAAAGGACGATAGAAATCTTCTACCACTTGCGCCCACGGTGCGTCTTCGTTCTCAATGGAATCCAATTCCTCTTCCATTTTGGCGGTAAACGAGACATTGAAAATATCCGGGAATTGGCTGGTGAGAATCTTGTTCACCATTTCACCGAGTTCCGTCGGATAGAAGCGATGTTCTTTGCGCGTGACATACCGCCTGCCGATGAGCGTGGAGATAATCAGCGCATAGGTTGAGGGGCGTCCGATGCCCTTTTCGTCGAGTTCCTTGACCAACGAACCTTCGTTGTATCGGGGCGGAGGTTGCGTGAAATGTTGTTTGGGCGTCAAGGCTTTCAGCTCGAAGGTGTCGCCCATTTCGAGCACCGGCAGCTCGCGAGCGGTTTCGTCCTCCTCGCTTTTCAGATCCTCATAGACCTGCTGGTATCCTTTGAACCGTGTGCGACGGCCGACCGCGCGAAACTGCCCCGCTCCGGCTTCAATCGTGGCGGTGGTTACCTCATATTTGGCATCGGCCATCTGCGATGCCACGAATCGCTTCCAAATGAGTTCGTACAGTCTGAACTGTTCGGGCGTCAGCTCTTTCTTCAGGCTCTGCGGATCCCGGCGCACATCGGTGGGGCGAATCGCTTCATGCGCATCCTGAGCCCGCTTGCTCTTTTTGAACTGGCGAGGTTTCGCGGGCCGATAGGTCTCGCCGAAATGATTCTCGACAAAGGTGCGCACGGCGCTCAGAGCCTCCGGGGCGATTCGGGTGGAATCGGTTCTCATGTAGGTAATGAGTCCCACGGGCCCTTCTTTGCCCACTTCGACTCCTTCGTAGAGCGCTTGGGCGATTTGCATCGTTTTCGTGTTCGAGAATTTCAAGCGATGCGCCGCATCCTGCTGAAGAGTGCTTGTCGTATACGGAGGCAGGGGAGAACTCTTGACATCTCGCTTCTTCAGGTCGGTCAGGGTGAAGGTTTCGTTCTGAAGCGCACCGACAATCGCCTGGGCCGCGGCTTCGTCGGCGATGTCCATGTCCACCTTCTTGCCCTGCCACAAAGCGAGCTTCGCCTGGAACGACTCGCCGCGCTTCGTCAGAAGGTCCGCGGTGATCGACCAATATTCCTGCGCAGCGAAGGCGCGGATTTCGGCTTCGCGCTCGCAAATGATTCGCAGCGCCACGGATTGTACACGCCCCGCGGAAAGCCCTTTCGCCACGACTTTCTGAAGGAAGGGCGAGACCATGTAGCCGACGAGCCTGTCGAGAATGCGGCGAGCTTGCTGAGCCTCCACTTTCGCTTGGTCAATGTGCCCGGGCTCGGACAGACCTCTGCGGATGGAATCGGGGGTGATTTCATTGAAGAGCACGCGGCGCACCCGGGCCTCCTCGGCATGGATGACTTTGGCGACATGGGCCGCAATCGCTTCGCCCTCTCGGTCGGGATCCGTGGCGATGAAAATCTCTTTGGCCTTCTGGGCGTGGCGCCTGAGCGACTCGATGACACTCGCTTTTCCTTCGATGACTTCATAGTGCGGAGTAAATCCGTTCTCAATGTCCACACCCATCTCGCGCTTCGGCAAATCCAGAATATGTCCGACGGACGCCTCGACCGTGTAGGA